>JAAZFR010000148.1 GCA_012971835.1 Erysipelotrichia bacterium | reverse complement strand
TTAACTGTCAAACCAGTTTATCTAAAGGATTTACTATGAGTTTTAAAACGCATATCCGATTGATGACAATCGACGATTTGGATCAGGTCATGGAAATTGAGAATGATTCTTTTGTCGCGCCATGGCAAAGACAAGATTTCTTATACGAGCTGAACGACAACCCCGTTAATGTTATTTTTGTGCTCGAAGTGGAAGTTAATGGCAAAAATGAAATTGCTGGCTTTATCGACTTTATGGTTACGTTTAATTCAAGTACCATATCGCAAATCGCTATAAGCGAGCGATATCGCCATCACAAACTCGGAACAAAACTTCTTAACAAGATGTTTGAATATTTGCGTAACGATTATAGAGAGATAGTAGAAACTATTACTTTGGAAGTAAGAACTCATAACAAGTCCGCCATCGCCTTTTATGAAAAAAACGGATTTGAGGGCGTTTTAATCAAGCCTCATTATTATGATAACGGCGACGATGCTTTGTATATGGTTAGGAGATTAATCTAATTATGGCCACCATTTTAGCCATTGAATCAAGTTGTGATGAAACCGCAGTTGCGATAACCAAAGACGGCGCTCTTTTAAGTAATGTCGTCGCAACGCAAATCGAAATGCATAAAAAATATGGCGGTGTCATGCCAGAGATGGCGGCACGTCTTCATGCCGAAAACATTACCATCGTTCTAAAAGAAGCGCTTGAAAAGGCTAATATAAAACTTGAAGAAGTTGATGCATTTGCCTTTACAAGAGGGCCAGGACTTATCGGCGCTCTTCATGTGGGAATGCAGATGGCTAAGACGCTAGCCCTTATTTATCAAAAACCATTAATTCCCGTTCACCATTTAGCGGCGCATATCTACGCCAATGAATATATTAAGCCGTTTCAGTTTCCGATGCTTTGCACAATTGTTTCGGGCGGTAATACTGAATTAGTTTATATGGCAAAACACCTTGATTTTGAAATTGTTGGTGAAACCAAAGATGACGCAGTTGGTGAATGCTTTGATAAAGTAGCCCGTGTTCTCGGCCTTCCTTATCCAGGCGGACTACCAATCGATCGAAATGCCAAATTAGGAAAGCCAACTTACAAACTCCCAACCCCATTAAAAAACGGTGGATTTGATTTTTCATACTCTGGGTTAAAAACGGCTGTTGTTAACCTTGTAAATTCGCTTAATCAAAAAGGTGAGGAAGTAAATATTCCTGATATGTGCAAATCCTTTCAGGATGTTGCGATTGGCATGGTTGTTGATAAGACAATTGCAGCAGCAAAGTATTATCAAGTCAAACAAGTTGTTTTGGCGGGAGGCGTATCCGCCAATTCTTACTTAAGAGAACAAATTAGCAATCATTTCGCTAATAGCGAGATTGATGTCATTATTCCTCCTTTATGGGCAACAACGGACAATGCTGCGATGATTGCAAAATTAGCCGACCATTTATACGAAAGAAAATTATTCGCCCCGATGGATGTTGGTGTTGATCCCAATTGGCGGATTTCTGATTACGACAAATTTTGATTTACCAGTGATAATCTAAGTGTTAATTGATATAATTAAAAAACGAACAGGCGGAGTAAAACATGGAACCTTTAAGCATCACCGTTTATGACCTTTATGCCATTACATATGGCGATGAACAAGAATTAAAAGATAAACTTAATCATGGCGTTTATCTCGAAGGTTGGATTAAATCCAATCGCGACAATAAAGCCGTTGGATTTATTGATTTTAATGATGGAACTAACTATAAAGGTATTCAGCTTGTCTACTCGCGTGACAAACTCGGAAATTACGATTCCATCTCGAAATTAAAGACGGGTTCTTCAATTCATGTGGTTGGTGATTTTGTTTTAACTCCCGAAGCCAAACAACCTTTCGAAATACATGTTAAAGAATTAGAACTCATCGGTGATTGCGCGGATGATTATCCCCTACAAAAGAAGTATCACTCCGTTGAGTTTTTACGAGAAATCGCTCATTTAAGACCAAGAACAAACACTTTTAGTGCCGTCTTTAGAGTGCGCAATGCTTTAACCTTTGCCATCCATCAATTTTTTCAAGAACAAAACTTTATGTATGTGCATACACCAATCATTACTGGCAGTGACGCCGAAGGCGCTGGTGCTACTTTCTCAGTTGTAACTGGCGAAAAGAAAAATAATGAATTCTTTGGAAAAGATGCCGCTTTAACCGTTAGTGGTCAACTTCATGTTGAAGCTTTCGCCATGGCCTTTCGCGACGTCTATACATTTGGCCCAACATTTCGAGCCGAAAATTCAAATACTCCTCGCCATGCGAGTGAGTTTTGGATGATTGAGCCAGAAATTGCCTTTGCTGATTTAAGTGACGATATGGAATTGATTGAATCATGTATTAAATACTGTATTGAAAGAGTTCTTGATACATGTCCATTAGAAATGGAATTCTTTAATAATGTCCTTGACCAATCACACACCTTAGTAGAAAGACTCGAAAACCTTTTAGCGTCCGAATTTAAGAAAATGACTTATACCGAAGCGATTGATATTTTGCAAAAAGCCGTCAAAGACGGAGTTAAATTTGATAACGATAATATCGTTTGGGGTATGGACTTACAAAGTGAACACGAACGATATATTACGGAGAAAGTAGTCAACGGGCCAGTTTTCTTAATTAACTATCCCAAGGAATTAAAAGCCTTCTACATGTATCAAAACGATGATGGTAAAACAGTTGCAGCATGCGATTTACTCGTGCCATATGTCGGCGAACTCGTTGGGGGTTCACAACGTGAAGACCGCTACGAAGTTCTCAAAGAAAAAATGGAAGCCTTACATTTACTTCCCGATTTGGGGTGGTATTTAGATCTTCGCAAATTTGGCGGTTGTCCCCATGCCGGTTTTGGCATCGGTTTTGATCGTCTCTTAATGTATATAACCGGCATCACCAACATTCGTGATGTTCAGCCATATCCTCGTTCGGCTAATGCTTTAAAATATTAATATGGATAAGTTTGATAACGACAAAGAAATTGAGATCAGTGAAGAGAAGATGATGCAGAAAGCTCGTTCAAGCCGCCGCATCTTCGCTCTTTTTGTTGCAATTGATATTTTATTAGCGGCCGTTGTGATCTATGAAATCATCATGATTGTCATGGCGGCTTTTGAAGTTTAATTATTTATAAAAAATTATTGAGTTGGAGGCAAAGGATTGTCTAAAGGATTTTTTGTTGCGTCATAATTATCGAGACGTTTTTCAAAAACCTTCTTTGACTGGAACATAATGCGCACGCTACGAGCGATAAAAGCTTGGACACAAACTAAATACCAAACTCCGCCAGTAAGGAAAAGCGGGACAAAAACATATGAGGGCCAAGCATTAACTGATAGATATGGAGATGATAAAACAGGTGGCCATCCTGACACAATCGTAATGCCAAAAAATTCAGTGCGCGGGGCATTTGCAAAATCGAAAACAAAGAAGAGGGTGGTGAACCCTTCACCATTCGTGCCATCTGTTCCATAATAGTCAAAAACATTTAAATCCCAGTGACCAGTGATGCCCATATAGGTTAAAAGGAAGGTAACAGAGGCAATCAGAAATAGAAATGGAAGCCAACTTTGCTTGAAAAGCAAGCGATGGTTCTTTTTATTACCTACTCGCCGAAAGTGGCGAGGATTCTTGACTGTTTTAGTGACCACTAAGTCATACATAAATGTGTCAGCGCGATGGGCTTGCGAAATCATAATTTTCTTAACGAGTAAACCAAGAAAGCCAATCAGAACGAAAACAAGAATAACCGCAATTAGCAAAGCGATAATCAGACGTTTTTCGTTTTCACTTAGTTTAATTAGAAAAAGCATTATTGTTCTCCATCTTTTTCTTCATCGACTGGTTTTGCTTCTATTTCTTTAACATCTGGTTGATCAATTATTTGCCCAGGCTGTTGGGGAAATGAATATCCAGGATAACCATAAGG
>JAAZFR010000147.1 GCA_012971835.1 Erysipelotrichia bacterium | reverse complement strand
TCGTAAAATTTTACGTTTATGACCACAATAATTCCCTATATATTCCTTACGTATTTGAAATGAAGGACTTTCCGGTTATGACTAATTCGGGTGGAGCGACAACGATTATTGGTTTTTACTTTGCGGGTGTCATGGGTACTGGCTCTGATCTCGACTTGATTAGAAGGTCCTCCGGCATGTCGATAGAATTTTCTTTAGCAGGTGAATATGATCATTACACAACCGATCGCAATGATGCGGATGAAGGAAAAGAGCACTTTGCTTTAATGCTTTACGAAGTACTCTTACCTAAATCAAGTTGGAATTAATCTTATTTGTTTTTAATTTTTGGATTTTGAACTAAGTATTTTTCGATATTTAACCAATTACCCATTTCAAAATCACATTGATCGTCATCAAGTATTAACGTCCCTTTAGCCGGCGTGAAAGTTAATTCACTGAAATATATCTTGCCGTCGATGTTATATAAATCAACGCGAACAAAAGGAAAATCTTTACCGAGATCTTCAGCCATTTTAACCATTGTCTTCCAATTATTAGGAATAGGAATATTGTCTTCAAGTTTTTTCCAGCCATTGAACTGTGAGCCATCAAAAGGAGTCCAGTCGATATAGTAGTTGTTGTAACGAATGTCAACTCCGCGACCAGTGACAACATACATGCTTCTGGCGATGCCATTAAATACATGAATCTTATATTCAATGGGTAAGGAATCAATTTGGCCAAGGTATTTTTCGATAATGATTTGTGGTTTAATTGGCGAATAATGGAGTTCAAGCGTCTTCCTTCCATAATCGGTTTTCAACCATTTGCCAAACTTCTTTTTTAAGGGAATTAAATCCAAATTACTTTTATCCTTTACTATCACATTGTAAGCGCAAGCGTGAGTGGCTTTCATAACGAAGGAAGTAGGAAGGTGACTAAAGTCAATATCATTGAAATTGTTAAATAATCCATAGCTCGGTATCAAGGTATCAGCGTAGCCCTTATCCTCAACGTACTCGCGGACACCAGCCCTTCCCGCACACTTAATAACTAATTTATCTTTTGGGTAAACAAAAAGACGTAGATATTGTAATTTTTCCGTGTAGCGAGTGGGGTTTTCCAAATTAAGTTTATGATGCGTTATATAGCGATATTGTTGTTTCACAAAGAAGATGGGAAAGAGCGATTTGACGATATTTCGCCAAGGCGCAAAGATGAATCTTTTAAATTTATTTTCTGATAAGTTTGGATTTGCCATGTCTTTTGCAAAAATAGTATATGCTCAAACAATCTTTTTTACAATTAAGAGAAATGTGATAGTATAAAATACTACTTAGAGGAAATTATGAAGAAAGCATTTAAAAGTTGGTTAACTTATGTGATAGCGGGCGCTCTTTTCTTGGTTGCAGCTGGTGTCGCCATCATTCCTGATATCATCGATAACTTTGTGGCGACGATGGAAGAGTGGACAGCTGAATACATTTTCTTGTTCATTGGCATCGTCTACATCTTTGTCGGATTTGTTTGGCAAGATCTTTTAAAAGCTCATCATCGCCGCAAGACAAAAAATTGGGATGGACCACTACCTGAAGAAATTGCTAATAGCGCTTGGGCGCGATGTGCCCCCTTCTATGCGGC
>JAAZFR010000146.1 GCA_012971835.1 Erysipelotrichia bacterium | reverse complement strand
TAATCATAAATTAATGAAAATGCGTTTTCGGCTGTCTCTTTTAAAGAATCAAGATAAACCTGGAAATCCTCCATCATCGATAAAACAAGATTCGATTCATCGCGAAGTTCATGCATCTTACTAACAAGAATCGAATACGGTTGCTTAGTCGAAGAATGGATAAAAGTATCGAGTGATCTTTTGGTCGCACCAACTTTATTTATTTCGTTTTGTATTTCGTTAACACGGTTAACGTAGTCGCCACTAATGACGTAAATCTTTTTTACTTCCGGAATGGTGTTGCAAAGTTTAATAAACTTTTTCTCGAGCGTATTGACGATTACGTAGATATCCTCGCATTCAGCATCAAAAATAACACGCGCCTTTTTTTCTTCTTCGAACAGAATAAAATATTCATCAATGCGAGCAATAATGTTATCTAAAGCGTTATTAACGCCATTTAATTCAAAACTTTTGATTTTCTTGGTTAGTAAGTCGAGTTCGCGATTCATGTCGTAAATATTATTTTTGACTATTAAATGATGAAGGGGATACTTAGCGTCCACCATTTCTTCATAACCATTCATCAGAGAAGCAATTTTATCGGGTATCACCATTGTCACAAGCGCACAAATATTCGGAAGTTTAGTCAATACTCTTCCTACTTCTTTTATTGCTTTCGCAATGTTTGGTAGAAGAGTATTCGCATCGTCATACTGAGCTGATTCTACATATTGTTCAAATTCATCAAAAAGACCATCAATATATTCATACACGGCATCAAAAGATGAGATTACTAATTGTAAATCACCCTGTTTGGAGTAATAATCCTGTTTAATTCTTCTTAATTCCTCTTTCAAAGAAAGAGATGCTTGACGAGCTTCTTCTTCAGGTTTAACAACTGAGATTAAGTCGCTATTTAATGTGTTAACGTGTTTTTCATACGTTTCGATAATATTTCGTCCATCGGAGTAAGCAATTTTTAATGCTTTATACTTCCCTTCGTCAACAAAGTCTTTTAAACCATTGATCGTATTTTGGGCTTGCGCATCAAAACGATCACGAATCTCCTTAAAGCGCTTAAGATACTGGGTATGCAGTTCAACATATAACAAGTTAGTTCGTGAAATGATTTCAAGCCTTTTTACATACTGTGCATCTTGGCCGATTAAAAGAGCGTGCAAATATTCAAAACGACGCTCTAACTCGCGAACTTGTTTACGAGCAACATGACGAACGATAACAAATTTATATAGTAAAAAAATAATTGCGCCGACAACAAGCGCTGCGCCAATGGCAATAAAGGTGATGCCGGTCGGACTAACTAACATTATGAAATCTGGATTAATCATTTCTTTTACCTTGTAAAGAATTATAACATTCAAGTCATTCAAATTCAAAAAGCATTTCGCTTTTTTCTAGGTTTGATGAGAAAACATTTTTTAATTGTAATTATGTCCTTTTGATTGTTTGCTGTTGATTAAAAATAACACAAATTTTATTAATTCAGCAAAATTGATTATAGCGTTTTGAATAAATATTATTTGTAGGGAATTGCTATTACTCTTTTTATTGACTAATCACCTTCGTTACTATATAGTAATCGTTGCATGTAATGCAGCATGTAAATACTCCTTGTCCGATGTCAGGAACAACTGTGAAATAGTAGCCTAAGCTCAACGGTGAAATTTGATCTGTGACATCCGAAGGATGGAATTTGCACCTCTTGCTTTATATTGCAAAATATAAGGAAAGGAGAAAATAGAACATGAGATTTACTGGTTCAGATTACAAACGCTCACGTCGTCTTGGTTTTTCAACGCTTGAAACAGGTGAAGAACTCAGAAAAAGACCTTATGGTCCTGGACAACACGGCAACGCTCGCAAAAGAAAACCTTCTGAATACGGAAAACAATTAATTGAAAAACAAAAACTACGTCATATGTACGGAGTTAATGAACGTCAATTCCGCCGCCTCTTCGCTATCGCAACAAAATCCGATGAAGTTACCGGCATTGCCTTCTTCCGCATTTTAGAATCCAGACTCGATAGCCTCGTCTACAGAATGGGTTTTTCAAGAACAAGACGTGGCGCTAAGCAACTTGTTAATCACGGTCACGTGACTGTAAACGGCAAGAAAGTAGACATCTCGTCATACCTTTGTTCGGTTAATGATGTTATCAGCATCCGTGAGTCAAGCAAGTCGCTAAAAGTGATTAAAGAAGCTCTTGAAAGCAAACCATCGTCGGTTGGCTATGTCAAAGTCGACAGTGCCAAACTCGAAGGAACCTTTGTTCGTATGCCTGACCGCAACGAACTTCCGGCCGACATTAACGAAGCACAAATCATCGAGTACTACAACCGCTTGCTCTAATATTTAATTCTAAAAACAAAAAGACCTTTTAGGTCTTTTTTTATGCTAAATTTGTCTAATTAAGTTTAATTAAATAGTAATTTTTCTTGCCACGTCGCAAGACATAATAGGAACCATGAAGGGCATTTTTACTTGAAAGCGGTTTCGCGCCGTCAGTTATTTTCTCGCCATTAAGTGATATGCTCCCGTTGACCAAAAACTCGCGAGCTTCGCGTTTTGACGATGCCGCTTTAGTTACAAGCAAAGCGTCTTCAAGAATAATGTTTTCATCAACTCTTACTTCAAGATCGCCAAGAACATCAACAAGGTTTTTTTCGCTCATCGTTTTAAAGTCTCCGGAAAATAAAGATTCGCTCATTTTTATTGCTTCATCAGCTTTATCTTTTCCGTGAATAATTGTAACGACTTCATACGCTAAAATTTTTTGAGCGTGACGAAGGCCGGGATTTTTTTCGTGTTCAACAGCAACGTTCTCAATCTCATTTTTATTAAGAAAAGTAAATACTTTAAGATAGCGTATTGCATCCGCATCACTGACATTAATAAAGTATTGATAGAGTTTATAGGGGCTGGTGATTTCTGAATCAAGATAGAGTGCCCCGCCTTCAGATTTGCCAAATTTACGTCCAGCTGAATCAACAATAAGGTGACAAGTCATAACGCCAACTTGCACATCACTACCTTCGGCTTTTCTAATTAATTCAAGACCACTGGTGAGGTTACCCCACTGGTCGCTTCCCCCAACTTGAATTTTGCAACCGTGTTCGCGATATAAAGTTAAAAAGTCAATTGCTTGTAGTAGATTGTAAGAGAACTCGGTATAAGATATGCCGTTTTCTAAACGCGAGGCAATTATTTCTTTGTTTAATAAATAGTTAATCGGAAAGTATTTACCATAATCGCGAAGATAATCGAGCATGCTTAATTTACTTAGCCAATCATAATTATTGACAATGACACCTTTTTTAGGATCATCGAGATTAATAAATCTCACCAATTGATTGCGAATCGCATTCGTGTTCTTGTTTAATTCCTCATTATCCAATAGATTACGCTCTTTCGATTTGCCAGATGGATCGCCAATCATGCCCGTTGCACCGCCGACGACAGGAATAACGCGGTGGCCAGCTCTTTGTAGGCGCATCAAAAGCGAAATCATGACAAAATTTCCAATATGCATTGAAACCGCACTGGGATCAAAGCCGCAATATATTGTCTGCGGCGTCGAAAGCAATTGTCTTATTTCTTTTTCATCGGAATAATCTTTAATTAAACCACGGTAATTAAGTTCATCAATGATGTTATCCATTTTTTTACTCCTTCGTGCTGTTGCGAGCCGTGAATGTCGACTCAAACTTATAGGCTTTTTCATTAAGTTCACCATTAAGTAAATCGACTAACATATACATCGCTCTTTTGCCAACCTCCTGCATATTAATAAAGAAACTCGACAAAGTCGGGCGAATGATTTCTGCATACTTAGTACCAATAATCGATACGACCTCGACATCATCGGGGACTTTTAAACCCGAATCAGTCGCAGCATTAACAATGGCCGCACCGATCGAATCGCGATAAGCGATAAAAAAACCTTTGCGATGTTTTTTAAAGTACTCCATAAAATCTAAGTAGGTCCGCTCTGAAGAGTCATCGACGTTAAAAATGCGATAGGGAATATCGATTTCTGTATGAAAATCAATGAAAGATTTTTCAATGCGCGCCAGCAACCGACCTGCATTGTGAACATGTAGGAAAACGGCTGGCTTCATATCGTTTTTTTCATAACGAGCTTTCAGCATTTTTTTGAATGCGTGTTCATAACCAAAATTAATACAACCGACACGATCGCCCGTAATTTTCGTGTTAATAACCATTGTTGGCACTGAGTAAGAGTTAATTTTTTCGATATCTTCCTTGTCGAGTTGATCATCAAAAATAATGACGCCATCGACATGTGAAGTAATGACTTTTTCGACCATGGCAATAGCATCACTTCTTGAATAAGAAGTGACAAACAAAGTCAATACAAACCCTTTTTCTTTAGCCACTTCCGTAATGCCATTAAGCATGTTCGAAATATATACATAGTTAGCAGAGGGAATGACAATCCCGATGTTTGTCGTGACATTTGTGGCTAAGGCCCGAGCAAGTCCACTTGGTTTATAACCTAGTCTTTGAATGGTCGCTTCTACTTTGCGACGAGTCGTTTCAGTGACATTGCCGTGTTTATTTATTACGCGAGAAACAGTCGCCAAAGAGACGCCGCTCGCTTTTGCAACTTCATAAATCGTAACTCTATCCTTTAAATAATCCATAATTTATAGCTCCTGTGCCTATTCATAGTATATGAAAATATTTTCATAAGCAACAGCGACATTTTCATATGTACTGCTAATAAATGGGATAAGGGACTACTTGCAAACGATTCGAAGGGATGTTTCGGCGACCTTCTTTGGCTTGAGGTTTTCCATCAAGCATAACAAGATCTCCAGTAAAACCGATTGTCGTATTATTAACAAAAGCTGTTCCTACACCATACATATCGACTGGAACGCCTAATTTAACCCACTCGGTAATTTTAGCGACATCGAAACTGCTTGAAACCACGATTTTAACATAGTTAAAGCCTTCGCTATCAAGAGCTTTTCGCAAGGCAAATATTAATTCTTTGCAAACACCATGGGCATCAAAATCTGATGTATCTTTGTGATCAAAATAGTGATCAATTAGCGATTTTGAAGTATCAACTCTAACGGCTTTTAAATCCGTCTTTAAGTACCTTGCTAACATTAATGAATCATGTACAACATTATTGTTGTAATCAATTAGAGCAGTTACCTTTTCGTTTGGAAAGGTTTTGCGATATATATCAGCGGCTTTTATGATGTCACCACCACATACCTGAATGAGGGCATGGGGCATGGTACCCATTCCTCTTCCGCCCCACCAATAACCTTGGGCGTCTGTGCTTACCTTGTTAATACCGGCAACATATGTTGCATAGCCATCACCAACTTGTGTTAAATAATCGTCTTGACGATCCGCCATTGAAAAACAAGGTGTGTCTTTCAGTTGAGAAACAACGCGGTGAACATTTGTGGCCACGCTACTTCGCCGAGCAAGAATGCCATCGATCATGCTTTCTAAAAAGCCAAAATGCTCATATTTACCAGTCACTTTTAAAACTGGCTCATTTGCCGCGACAATATCGCCATCATTCAAAGCTTCGATTACAATATTCTGCGGTTCAATAGCAAATGTGTGAATTAAGGCAATCACTTCATCGACTCCACATACCATTGCTTGGTCGGTTCTTTGAAAAAATTGCATTGTCACAATATGACCGGGGTTATGTTCCTTAACGATATCGCGGGCTTTTAAAAAGTAATTTGCTGCATAAAAACCAGTGCGAAGTTTTTCATTAAACTGAAATGTTCGATTGGTGAGTCGTGATATTCTTCCCTGTTCTTTTAATCTAATTTCTAGTTCCATGTCTTACTCCTTTGCAAAAAAATCTTGGCCTATTTCGATAAACTCGTCAATAAAAAAATAACCATCTTCCTCGTTTTCACCAAGCAAATTTAATTCGCTTTTTAAACATAGTTTACCTTCAAAAAATGTGTGATCGTGTTTTTCTACTTCCACTCTTTGACCATTGGCCAAAATAGTCCCTGCTAAAGCGATGACCATAAAACTATTTACTTTTAACTTAGCATTCCCTGCATCAGCGTATATGACTCGACTGCCGATATCGACTTTAGCAATCGTGACATTATCTTCTTCGCCTGTAATTACTTCAATTACTTGTCCAACAACAAAACCTGATTCATTTTGATATGAAAGAGGCGGTAGGTCATGATTTAGCAAAATATGATTAATAACATCGATAAATTCTTGGGCGGGATTGACAATCATTCCTCGTGCTTTTATTCTTACAATTTCTGAAATGTCAAAAAGATTGATGCCAATTAACTCATCATCATGGTAGATAAGCATCAAATTATCCCTTTTCTCGTGTTTATTGGCTTTCTTCTGACTATCAAAAACAATCATTAAGACATCGCCAATCGTATGATAATTATAAAAGATGCGATACATTTATTGGCGCGCTTTCTTCAAGACAGCGAATGTTTCATTATTAAGATTCTTTAAGATGTGTAGTAATGATTTTTTGGCCGCTAAGTAATCATCGACATCAATCATCGAACTCGGAGAATGAATGCCTCTTGCGCAAATGCAATGTGTCAAAGTTAATGCACCCGAATTAGCCTTGTGAATTGCGCCGGCATCTGTGCCACCAGGCGAATCAAAATACTGATATTTAACTCCGACCTCTTGGCAAGCTTTGATTTGTAAATCAAGAAGTTCCGGAAAAGCAATCATTGAACGGTCTAAATAGCGAATTAAAACGCCTTCACCAAGCTTTCCATACTCGTTTTTATCATCGCTGATGTCGCGGGCTGGTGAACAATCGAGGACGATGGCCAGATCGGGTTTAATCACTTGTGCTGAAGTTTGCGCACCACGCAAACCAACTTCTTCTTGGACATTCGCGCCAAGATATAAATCATAAGGTAACTCCTCGTTTGCTAATTCATCGAGAAGATCAAGAGCTAGAGCAATGCCATAACGATTATCAAAGGCTTTCGCCAATAGCCTTTGCCCGCCATTTAATACTCTAAAGTCTCCGAGAACGACAATTGAGCTACCGATACTGACTCCTGCTTTCTCAGCGTCTTCTTTTGAGAGGAAACCAAAATCAAATAGCAAATCATTAATAAACTTATCATCACCTACTTCGCCATTCTTATCCTTTTTTAAATGAGGGGGGATTGACGTAATGGCTCCGAAATACTTCCGCCCGTCTTTCGTTTTAAGAACAACGCGTTGCGAGGCAAGATTTTCCTTACTATGTCCACCTAAGGGTGCGGCTTTAATTAAGCCATTATCCATAATATAAAGGGTCATAAAGCCAATCTCATCCATATGTCCGGCTAGCATGACTTTAAAGGCCTTGGAATTATTCGACTTCTTAAAAGCATAAATACCACCTAGATTATCGCTTAGTATCGGTAAATTTTTGCTTTCAAATTCTTCTTTTAAAAAGGAACGAACCTCCTCTTCGGCACCTGAAACAGCTATTAACTGGGTGGCTTTTTCAAGCAAAGATAACTGACGGTTGTTTAGCTTCATTTATGAAATCCTCCTGGCGATAATGCGTTTGATAGATATGCCTTCGCTTCTAAATAACTTCTCGTATTCGGTCATCGCATCCCCGGCTTCAAGGAATTTATAATTACTTGTCGATGAGACGACTTGAAAAGGGCTATCACTTATTGCTAACAATGAATACTCATAGAGCCCACTATTATCACTTTTAAAATATAGATGACCCCCTACTTTGAGTATTCTAATATATTCTAACAACTTTGTTGGAAAAGTGAGACGCCTTTTCTCGTGACGCTTCTTTGGCCATGGATCAGAAAAATTTAAGTAAATGGCATCAAATGTCTGCGCTTGACAAACAGGAAGAATTTTAGCGATGTCTTCAACAATTACTCGGACATTTGTTACTTCTTTTTCGACAATCTTTTTCGTGGCCATTGCCGCAACCATCGCTGAGACTTCGACTGCTAAAAAGTGGGTCTTAGGAAATAGTTCAGCTTTTTCGACGATAAAATCACCTTTGCCGCATCCGATTTCGATTTCTAAATGTGGAAAAGAGAAAAATGCCTCATCTTCTTCAATCGATGTTAATACTATTTCGCGATGTTCATCTAGATAAGGAAGGGCCCATGGTTTAAAGCGTGTTCTCATTTACTATTTCCTAAAACGTGTATCGCTCGTGCATAAATTGCCATCGCTAAATAAAAATTATTTAAAATAATATATTCATCAGCTTCATGCATGTGAGGGTTATCATCAGGAAAGGCCGCTCCAAAAGCAACTGTATTCGGTGCTTCTTTGGCGTAGGTTCCCCCTCCCATCGTCATCGGTTTAGTTCGCTTATCGCAACTTTCAATTCGATAGGCATCCAATAAAATTTTAATAAGTTTTGATTTAAGAGGGAAAAGCAAAACAGGACTTCGCGCATATATTTCCGTCGAAAGTCCACTCGCTTCTTCAAATTTCTTAACAAAATCATTGTCATTAACCTTTTCGGGATAGCGAAAATTGACTTTTAGTTCAAGTACTTTACCATCATAATTTAATACTCCGACATTATATGTCGTTTCACCTAGATCCTTACTATGAGCAAATCCGCGGAATGGTTTGCCGTTAAAATCTTTAAACTGAGCGACAATTTTTAAAAGAATATCGTTCTGATAAAAAGTTCCAAGAGCCTCTAAGGCCATTATTCCTGCATTTAAGCCGGCTTGTGGTGTCGAACCATGAGCGGATTTACCTTGAAAAATAACTTTACTAATACCATTCCCTTGTTCGATTATTGCTTTGTTTTTCAGGCATTGAACGTACTTTTCAAAGCCCGCATCTGTTTTCATGACAATGGTCGTGGAATCGATGACCGAATTAACTGCTTCTCCACCACTTATCTTCATAATACTAGGCAAGACGATATTTAGTTTGGCTTTGAAGTTGCTAATTCCCTTTTCACCATAAACAACCGGAAAACTCGCATCAGGAGTAAAACCATAAGTAGGATGCTCTTTTTTTAATTGCGAGAAGTAATATTTCAAGCAGCTTGAACCTCTTTCCTCATCGCCACCGACAACTAGACGAACGCGATAATTATTAATTAAATCATTATCTTTAAGAGCTTTGATAGCATAGAAGGCCGCGATAAGTGGTCCTTTGTCATCGCTTGTACCACGCCCATACATTTTTCCTTTTTCAATTTCACCATCAAGAGGTTTATGTTTCCAATTATTACCAATGGGAACAATATCCGCATGAGCAAAAACGGATATGAGTTTTTCGCCTTTACCAAATGTCATCTCAGTTAAACGATTATCACAGTAATCGACTTCAAAACCAAACTGGCGAGCTAAACGACCGATGTATTTTAATGCTTGGTCAACGCCACTTCCGTACGGTGAAAGATTAGAGATAGTTTTCTCATCATAGACAGAATTGATTTTAATCATCTCTTGAAGAGCCCTGATTGCGTTTTTTCGATATGGGTTAGTCAGTTCAATATAATCAAGATCTTGTTTCATTGTTTTGCTCCTTTCGAGATGCTAGGTGAGGATATTTGTTATAAACGAGCAAAGAGACAGTCGGCGTCACTACCGCAGCTATTCCGGCTTCAATTAATGCCCCGACACCAATAAGTCCGGCCAAAGCTAAACCAGCCCACGTGATTGATTGTTGCAAAAATGTTTCAAGCTGAGGACGATAGATTAGCCAAAGCATTGTCAAAACCAAAAAGGTATGAAGGATTGTCAAAACAAAAGATGCAATCGTGATGTGAATTCCTTTTTGATAAAACCGCGGCATTTTCTTGACCAACGAAAAAAGAAAACCTGCCGCTAAGCCAAACAAAGCACGAGGAAGTATCGAAACGAGAGGATTAACGAAAAGAAAATCAATCGTTCCAGGATAAGTTGTCGCCTTTATAAGCGAAGCTACTCCAAAGAAGACGCCATACATCAGCCCGCGTTTCCACCCAAATAAAGCAGCACCGATTAAGACTGGAATATGTATTAAAGTAAATGATATAATCCCAATTTGAATAAAACCAACATAGGGGACAAACGTCATTATAACGATAATTGCCAAAAACATCGCGTCAAAGACGATGCTTTGCACTATCTTATTTTGCATTTTTCTTGGCCTCGTTTCTTTCAAAAATAACTCTTAATCCATCCAAAACTAGGAATTCATCATAGTTAAAATCATTTAGTAAATCTTTAACATAAACGGAGTCACCGCCAGTTAAAATATGCTTTGTTTTATAACCTAGCTCGTCTTCAAAACGTTCCAATAAACCATTAATCAAACCAACTGTGCCATAGATAGCACCAGCATTCATCGAGTCTTTAGTATTTTTGCCAATTACTTTAAGCGGACGCGATAATGAGACGCGTGACAATTGAGCTGCACGCCCAATCAGGGCATCAACAGCAACATATAAACCCGGATAGAAGGCGACACCAACAAACGCTCCTTTATCATTAATTGCCATAATTTTTATAGCAGTTCCTAAATCGACAATGGTGAGAGGCACACCATATTTAGCAATTGCACCAACTGCATCAGCGACCAAATCACTTCCTAATTCATTGGGATGATCAATTAAGATTGGAAGGCCTGTTTTAAGACCTGGTGTCAGAATAATTACTTCGACGCCAAAAGAAGAAACAACGGCCTCTTTAATGACTTCCGTTAAAATAGGAACGACACTCGAAATGATTGCTCCTTTTAGCTTCGTTTTGTCTAGGCGCCGAAATTGAATAAAAGTCTCGATTGTCGAGACATATTCATCAAGACTCTTTTTTACATCAGTTGCTGTTTTAAAAGTCGCAACTAAATGGGATTCTTTAAAAACCCCAAAGGCAATGAGGGTATTCCCTACATCAACCGTTAATAACATGTGTATACCTCCGCTACAATCTTGCCAATGGCAAGTATCGTGCATAGTCATTATAAATAATCTATCTCTAATTTAAAACATTTACGAACTTACTAACGAACAACAATATTAACGATTCGGCCTTTAACGACAATAAT
>JAAZFR010000145.1 GCA_012971835.1 Erysipelotrichia bacterium | reverse complement strand
TCGGTGTGGTGCAGCTACTTATTCCTCTTTTGATGAAAAACGGGCAAACACCATTTAAACTCGCTTTTAAACTTTGTCTTGCTGATGCCCGCGATGACACACGCGTCAAAAAGAAGCAACTTATTGTCCGCTTTGTCGTTTTGCTACTTTTCAATATATGGGTGCCGATTCTTCTTTTTGCCCGCTTTTCCTACTTCACTTTGATTCCTATTTTTGTAACGATTGTTTTAATGTCGCTTACAAAAACATTTTCTGCCCCCCATGACTATGCCGCGAGCACATATATCGTCTCCAATCGCGACATAGTCATTCCTGATCATCACGAGCTCAAGCAATTAATAAAATAGACTTTGAAAGGTAAATAACATGTTTTTAAAATTTGAAACTATTGATAATATTCGTGACTTAGGAGGTATCAAAACCTCGGATGGGCACACGATTGTTTTGAAAAGATTGCTTCGAAGTAGTGATTTACATAAACTTTCAAAGAAAGAATTAGATATTTTGAAAGACGACTACAACTTAAGGGTTGTTATTGATTTTCGCTCAACAAAATCAACGATTGTTCGCAAAGATTTAATCGATGACACAATCAAGTATTATCACAAATACACACTGAAATTTTTGGAAAATAATTCTTATAACCACGAGATAACCGTCGATCCCGATGTGTTCTTTTTAGACGTCTATCGTTCCTTAGCGTTAAAAGAAGAAGCGATCGAAACCTATCGTAAATTCTTTCGAATTATCATCGAAAACAGCCAAGGGGCAATTTTGTGGCATTGCACTTCGGGAAAAGATCGGACCGGCATTGCCGCCGCCTTATTATTGCGCGTTTTGGGTTGCGATATGAAGACGATATATGAACAGCATTTTCGGACAAACGAAATTACACTCCCAATCTTAGCAACAAAGCTTAAGGAAATTGATCCTAACGATGCGAAGCTCCGAAAGTATTATGAAGCTTATTACATAACGAAAAAAGAATACATCGATGAGTATTTCCGCGCAGTGGAATCAAAATATAACTCGCTTGATGAATATATAAAGAATCAGTTAGCAATTTCTGATTATGATAAACAAATTTTACGCGATAGATATTTAGTAAAATAGGTTCTTTTTGTCTCGTTAGTTCTTAATTTGTCGGTAAAAAGGAGTGATTAAATAATTTGTTAAACACAGATTTGAAAATTGGTGTACAATAAATTTGAAAATTATATTCATTTTTAGTATCATTGGAAATCACCTTTTTGGTGATTGAAGAAAGAGGAAAAGCGATATGAATAATTGTATAGTCAGAATTAATGAGTCTCTTGATTCTTTTTCTAAACAAGTTGCAAAAGTCGCTCGTTATGTCTTGGATCATCAAGAAGAAGTTATACAAATGACAATTAGCGAGTTGGCCAAGAAAAGTAAAAGTTCAACAGCTACCATTGTTCGTTTTGCGACCATTCTCGGTTTTAAAGGTTATCGCGACTTTATTAAAAGTCTTTATCACGATGTCGTGAGCAACACTCTAACTGACGATAATATTTATGAACTAGATAATAAAACACCTAAAGAGTCGACTATCGGACAAACAATTAATATTGTCAGTAGACTAAACATCGAGGCGCTCGCCAATACCTTAAAAATTATCGATGAGAAATGTGTGGAACGGGCTGTCAACGCAATTAATAACGCTAATAGAGTAGCAATTTATGCTTTAAGTGGATCTTTGATTGTCGCTGAAGACGCTTTGTTTAAGTTTGACCGTCTTGGCATCAATTGTCGACTTTACGATACGCCTCACTCGCAGATTTTATCGGCCGCAGCATTAAATCCAGACGACGTTGCAATATTCTTGTCTTATTCCGGTGAAACTAAGGACATCATTGCGGCTGCCGAGATAGCGACAAGACGTCGTGTTAAATGTGTATCAATTACAAAATACGGCGAAAATACGCTTACTAAGGCATGCATGATAAATATTCAGCATTCTTCACTAGGCAAAGGTTTTAGAAGCTTCTCGACCCGTTCCCGAGTCGTTCAGGCCAATATTGTTGATATTCTCTTTGTTTCATTAGCACAAAGAAGAGGAGAATATCTTAAAAAATACTATGAGCTTTTTGATTATTCTGCTCCCAACAACACGAAGAAATAATAGTTACAACCTAATTTATTGGCCCCATATAACCAGTGGGGCTTTTAATTTATTGCATGGAAAAGAGTACAAATAC
>JAAZFR010000144.1 GCA_012971835.1 Erysipelotrichia bacterium | reverse complement strand
GTTCCATCTTCACGACTTTAGCGATTCTTTTACTCACGTGACATTCCTCCTTTGTAGTGAATTTGTTGTCCGTGTTGTGGTCGAGGGATGAATCGTGCATCCTTCCACACAAGACTGCGAGCGCTCATGTTCTCTACACTCAAGAGCACACGCTGAAGTATTTTATCAAATACCATACGTACATACAAGGAAAATTTGCATTTGAAAAGAAAAGAGCCCGTTTGTTAAATCCTGTTTGCAGAAAAAACGTCTTTATTAAAAGTGTTATTAAATTTTGCGATATAACAACAATAATGAGTTAAGAATCATCAAAACGGTCAAACCTGTATCTGCTAACATTGCAATCGTCATTTGCATTTCGCCAAGAACACCGATGATAACCATTGTCATAATGGCGAATTTAACAACTAGGGAAAAAACGATATTAAAAATTGCGACTCTTCTTGTCTTTTTAGAAATGCGAATCGCGTCAACAACTTTCATAGGATTATCATTGACAATAATTATCTCGGCATTATGAACAGCGATATCGCTTCCAATTCCAGACATCGCAAAACCTATGTCACTACGAATAATTGCGGGCGCATCATTAACGCCATCCCCTACAAACCCAACACCTCTTTTACTTTTTGATAAATAGTCTTCCATGATTGACAATTTGTTTTGAGGCGTCAAAGAACCATGGTAACTTTCAATACCAAGTTCTTCAGATACGGCTTTGGCATTTTCATATTGATCACCAGATAATAAAACGGTCTGAATATTCATTTTTTTCAGAGCATTAACCATAGCTTTCGAATCGGTTTTGGCACTATCGTTTAAAACCACATATCCGGCATATTTGTCATCAATAGCCATGTGAATAACAGTGCCAAAATTAGAATTGTCAGGAACAACTATTCCTTCTTGTTTTAGAAAGTCGGGTTTGCCGGCTAAAACGCGCTTTTCTCGATAAATGGTTTCCACGCCAAAACCCGGTATTTCACGATAATTTTTTTGCAAAATGTCACTATTTTGCTTTTTTCGACTATGAAGAATGGCCTTAGCGATTGGATGATTAGAAAGACTTTCGACCGCTACTAAATAATCCCAAAAATCTTCCTCACTCATATCAATTGCCATAACTTTTTTGACTTCAAAATATCCATAAGTTAACGTCCCGGTTTTATCTGTCAAAATATAGTCCAGTTTGCTGAGTTCATCCAAATAGTTAGTGCCCTTAATAATAATGCCTTTTTTACTAGCTAAACCAATGCCAGAAAAGAAAGCGAGGGGCACAGAGATAACAACAGCACAGGGACAGGACACAACTAATACTGAGAGGGCATTATATATCCAAACTCTGAAATCTTGTCCCGTAAAAAATAGTGGAACAAGAGCGACAATCGTCGCCAAAACAAAAACAAGCGGCGTGTAAAAACGAGCAAATTTGGTTATGAATTTTTCCGCATTTGATTTACGTTCACCACTGCTGGTGACTAGTTCTAAAATTTTCGAAATCGCACTATCTTCATGGAGACGTTCGACAATGAGAATGAGCGAACCGCTTTTCAATATCGAACCGCTGAGAATTGAGTCGCCTTCACCGATTAAAACTGGTACAAACTCACCAGTCAAACTTGAAGTATCAATCGTTCCCTGTCCGCTTAATACATGGCCATCAACCGGTATAATTTCGCCAATTTTGACAACAATTTTATCTCCAATTTTTAAATCGTTAGGATGAACGGTCTTAATTTCATTATCAACGAGCAGGTTAGCAACATCGCCTCGCAAATTAACGGCGTTAGTAATTGCATGCCGCGATTTGATAACGGCAATTTCTTCGAAAATTTGACCGACTTGATAGAAAATAATAATAAGAATTCCTTCAACATATTCCCCGTGAGATCCGAGAATTGGTAAGCCCATCAAAAAAGCTCCGGCGGCCGAAATGGTTAATAGTAGGTTTTCATCTAAAGGATTTTTTAAGTGTACAATTTTGAGGATAAACTTCCATGTTATGTCATATATGATAACGACCAGTGAAAACGAATATAACAAGACTTGCAACCAGTGCAAATCATGCGGGATGGCGAATCGCGCAATCAGTAGCAATATCGTCGAGATAAATAACCGAGTAATAATGGAAATCATTTTTTTATTAAAAATGAATTTACTATCTTCGCTATTTTTGGTGGCGTATGAAATAGTCAAGTCATCATCCGATGCCTCTTTGATTTTATTAGCAACTTGTTCAAGAGTTAAGGGGTCTTCTTTGAATGTTAAATAGAGGCGGCCAGCAGCAAAGTCTAAACTAACATATGCAATATTATCATCCTTATTTAAATGACGTTCAATCTTTGCGGCACAATTGCCACAATTTAAACCATTAATTGTGTATATATACTTTTTCATAAAGTAAACTCCAAAATATGTGCATTTGCACAAAGTAAAAATATATTAAAGAAATTGAATAGACAAGCGATATGATATGAAAAATCCCCTTTTGGGGACTTTCTTAGATTTTTTCAATTTCACCAAATTCGACATCGACAGGTGTCGGTCTTCCAAAGAAGACAGTTTCAACGCGACAGGCACCAGTCTCTTTATCAATCGACAAGATATGACCTTCCGTGCCTTCAAGAGGTCCGTGAATAACTTTGACAAGATCTCCGACATTGTAACGGTCGTACATCGTTATATCGATGATGCCCATTCTTTTTAAGACAGGTTCAATTTCTTCACGGGTAACAGGTGTCGGTTTTTGCCCGCCGCCGGATGATCCAGCAATACCAGTAACGCCTGGAGTATTGCGAACCATAAACCAAGATTCATCAGTCATAATCATCTCGACAAAGATATAACCGGGATATAGATTTTTCATCTTTGTTTTTCCGGTCGGAAGTCCGTCTTTTAAAATAGGGACTTCTTGCTCGGCAACTAAAACCTTAAAAATGTAGTCTGATAAATTCATACGAGAAATTCTCGTCTTAAGATTCTCGGCGACTTTATTCTCATGTCCGGAATAAGCCGTGACGATATACCATTGTTTTTTTCCTAATTCTGGACCCATTGTTATTTACTCCATCCTGCAAATGCATCTTTTAGTGTTTGTAGTAGTGAACCAGCAGCCCAGTCTTCTAAACTTAAAAAGATAGCGGCAAAGGCAGCAATAATGACAACCACAAAAATGGTCGGTAATAACTGTTCGCGCTTTGGCCAGCGAACTCTCTTACCTTCTTTAACTACTTCGGCTGTATATTTTTTGACTCCCATAGTCTAGCCTCCTACTTACTTTCTTTGTGCAAGGTATATTGGTTACAACGAGGACAAAACTTTTTTAATTCCACACGCGATGTGGAACCATCTGCTTTCTTGGTCGTTGTATAATTGCGACTTAAGCATATCGGACAAATTAAAATGATTTTTTGACGCATTTTTTAGTTATCCTACCTTTATCTTGCTTACAAAATATACCATTAAGCCATATGTGTGTCAACAATTGAGTGCGGACCCGCCTACATGAGGCATTTTTTGATTTTATCGCCAAGTTCATTCTCGTAGAAATTATTAATCCTTCGCCGAACCGATGCGACCTTCAAATTGACAATTGAGGCGATTTCAGAAACCGAATATCCGGCCGCTTTTAAAAGAATAATTCGCCTTGTCATTTCATCTTTATTTGTAAGGGCTTCTTTGTTCAAGAGCTTTAATACTGAAGAAACATTCGCGTAGTTCCTGGCATCATTTTTTTGTGAAGATGTTGTTAGAACATCGTGAAATGTCAAGTTGGAATCATATGTCACTTCTTGATCAAGACTTAGACAATTATTACAAGGTTTGTTGGGATTGGATATCGTTCGATAAAATCCTGCCAAATCACGATTTAATACTTTTAAAAAGTATGTTTGAAAAGTAATCATCTCAAAAACGTAACGGCGAATTGCCTTGTGAAACGATTCTAAAAAGATAGCATAAATGTCGTTCATATCCGCCCCAAATACGCTGCATTGATTAACGTACTTCTTTAATAGAGGCAAGGTCACTCGATGTTTTCGTTCAAGTAGACATTGATAGGCTTCCAGCGAATTTTGTCGATAGCACAAAATAAGCTGCTCATCACAAACATTTGAATACTTCATAATCCTCCTAAAGGAGAAATCTATTTTGTTGCGTTAATATGCGCAATCAATATACCAGCGGCAACCGAGACATTTAGCGAATTAACATGTCCGCTCATCGGAATCTTAACAACATAATCACTTCGTTTTAAAAGTAAGTTGCTAACTCCATCGCCTTCGCTTCCCAATACCAAAGCAATTGGTCTTTGATAATCGATTTCCTGATATGTGTTTGGAGCACTTCCATCAGTAGAAACAATCCAGAAGCCGTTATTCTTAAGGGTTTGCAAAGCTGTGCTAAGATTGGTGACTTCACTAACTTTAACAAAGTTAATTGCGCCAGTAGATACCTTGGCCACCGTGGCGTTCAATGGCACTTGATCATGCTTTTTAATGATGACACCATCAACTCCGAAAGCATCGCATGTTCTTAGAATAGCTCCAAGATTATGCGGGTCTTTAAGCGAATCCAAAACAACGACAAGAGGAAACTTCTTAGTTTGAGAAGACGCGAGTATCTCTTCGAGTGAGAAGTAGCGAAAATTAAGAACCACCGCAACTATTCCTTGATGCAAACCCCCATCAGCTAGTTTGTCGAGGCCAGACTTGTCGAGTCGTTCGATAGGAATTCTTTTGGTTTTCAACTTATCGAGAATATTGCGATCATTAAATCGATGATCGACGAAAACCTTTTCGACACGGTTCTCTCCCAAGGAACTCAATACTGGATTTCTCCCGTATATTAATTTTGACATGGCAGTTCTTATTTCTTTTCTCAAAATAAGTTATAACTAACTTTCAGTCGATAATTTAATATCCAAAGGATTGATTTTCTCGCGTAAGTCGTCAATAAAAGCTGTAACTTGAGCCTTGGCGACAAATGAACATCTCATTGTTAAACGAAGTACGGATTGATTTTGATATTCGACAATCTGTGATTCGAGATCGCGAATAGCAATGCCATAATGATTTGCCACTAAATGAATCTCTTTTAAAATAGGTCTTTCACTTGCCACAACAATGCGAATAATTGGATTGCGGCGACTCGCTAGTTTTTCTATCTTCCTTAATGAAACAAGGGAAACAAATGCTAATGCGGTTGCAATAATGACGATGATAAAGTTACCGCTACCGGCAGCAAGACCAATAGCCATTGCCAACCACAAAGTAGTTGCTGTCGTAAGACCTTTAACGTCAGTTCCAGTTTGAATTATTGTACCGGCTCCAAGAAAACCAATACCGCTGACGACTTGAGCTGCTAAACGAGCTGGGTCGCGTGGGTCACCAGAGAAAAATGCCGGAAAACCATATAACGAGATTGTCATGATTAACGCCGAACCAATAGCGACAAGAAGGTGTGTTCTTAATCCAGCAGCGTGACCATGATATTCTCGTTCAAAACCAATAAGCCCGGCACAAAGAATCGTAATTAGCAAGGAAACAACGACAAGAATGATGGTTCCCCATCCGTTTCCGCCAAATAATCCATTAAACCAACTGACAATTTGCTGATCAATTGTAAACATAAGACATTCCTCCTATAAAATTCCTTTTCCAATCAAAATTTGACGTAAACGATCGCTTTCTGCAAAGTTTTTATCGCCCTTGCTTATTAAATAATCGGCATAGAGTCTCTTATCATCCTCGCTAAGCAACGGAATTCTTATATCAATACCGAGAATGTTGAGCATATCTCTTAGTTGCAAATAGAATGCTTTAAGAATCGAATAATCGATTTGTTTTTGTCTCAAAGCGCTATTGGCTTTCTTTATTATAGCAAATAACTCTGTTAGTGCGTTTGGTGTATTTAAGTCATCGCATAAGTGGCTAAGAAAAACTCCAATATCAGGTTTTTTATTCGTTTCAAGTGCAATATTATTCAACTGTAAACTAACTGCTAATTGCCTAATCGTATTTTCAATTTTTGAGTGTTCGGACTGTGCAGTCTCAACTACTTCATCCGTTAATGAAAGGGGGGCCCGATAATAAGTCGCGAGCAATAGCAAGCGAATAACGCTACCTCCATATTTGTTGATGGCATCTTTGGCTAAAATTACATTTCCAAGAGATTTTGACATTTTATCTTCGCCAAAATTAATAAAGCCATTGTGCATCCAATATGTCGCGATTGCATTGTGATTATGCGCTTTGCTTTGGGCAATTTCGTTTTCATGGTGAGGGAATTTTAAATCAAAACCTCCGCCGTGAATATCAATTCTGCCATCAGGAAAAAGTGAATTAATCATCACACAACATTCGGTATGCCAACCCGGCCGTCCCTTTGACCACCTAGAATCCCAATTAATACCGACCTCGGTTTTTTTCCATAAAACAAAATCGAGTGGAGACTCTTTTTTACTGTTTTCTTCAACTCTTGATCCAGAAATTAGATCGTCGATATTAATATTGCTCAACTCACCATAATTAGATATAGAATTAATCCGGAAATAGACATCTCCGTCAATGACATAAGCCGCACCTTTATCAATCAAGTTTTCGATATAGTTAATAATCTCTGGAATATGTTCAGTTACTCTTGGCGAAATAGTAGGATTTAATGAGTTAATTCCGGCAACTATTTTCTTAAATTCATTTATGTAACGAGTCGAAATATCCTTTTCGGTTGTTTTCTCATCGATGGCTCGATTAATAATCTTATCGTCGACATCAGTATAGTTACTGACAAAAACAACTCTATACCCCAAATATTCAAAAAGGCGTCGTAAAACATCAAAAACAACGACTGGTCGCATATTTCCAATATGGGCGTCATTATAAACTGTCGGACCACAAACATAGATAGAAACCTCACCCATTCGAAGTGGAACAAATATTTCTAACTTATTTGTTAATGAATTAAAAAGTTTGACATCCATACTATTTCCTAAAAATTAATTATAGCACAAACAAAATAATCTTTTGTTTATGTTAGTCGAAAATAGTATCAGTTACTTTTCGACATTACAATGCTTTCTAATTCAGATATGGTATCGACAACATATGTTGCTTGCTTTTTGAGAGATTTAATATAGTTACCATATCCCCAAGTTACTAAAGCGACATCAAGATTCGAATTATTAGCAGTCATCACATCAACATCGCTATCGCCGACGAAAAGAGTTTCGCTAGCCTCTAGGTGAAAAGTGGCTAATAAATGGCTGACAAGATAAGGATGCGGCTTCTCTGGTTTGCCTGCTTCATGACCATAAACAGCTTCAAATATATCGTTGCCAAAAAACTTGCTGACAATGATCTTGGCTAAATGATCAGGCTTATTGCTCGCAACAAAGAGCCTGATTCCTCTAGTTTTAAGATCGTTTAATAGGGTGATAACTCCTTGATATGGAGTAGCTTTTTCTCCTTGATGAATCTTATAATTAATCGAGAAAACTTCAAGAAGCCGTTCAAACTCATGCGAAGTGTATTGGCGATTAGCAAAAACTCGGGCAACGATGTTATAAGCACCCATGCCAATCAATTTTTTGGTTCCCTCGTCATCATAGCAAAAATCATAACCACATGTTTTTAACGATATATTCAGTGCTGTCGTAATATCGCTTATCGAGTGGAGAATGGTTCCATCTAAATCAAAAAGTATCGCTTTATACATACTATCCTTTTACAAAAGAGGCCGAATTCGGAAATTTTGGTCAAGATTTGCTTTAATAATTACTATTTACCCGGAAACCGAACGCGGTCAGAAACATAAGACGTGTGAAGCAACTCGTGTGCTTTATGCCCGCATGGTTCGCCAAGGAAATCTTTATATAAACGAATCACATCTTTGTTATTGTGCGATTGACGAACAATTTGTCTTTCGTCTTCACTATATAAAACACTGGCTCTTTTTTGAATATATGTTTGTAAAATATCATCATCTTCGTTTGGTAGAAAGACAGGTTTAACAAATGGTTGACCACCACCGTTAATACATCCGCCGGGACATCCCATGATTTCAATGAAGTGATATGGTGAAGTGCCCTTACGAATTTGATCAAGCAAAGGTTTGGCGTTTTTCATTCCATGGCTGACTGCCACGCGAACTTTTGTGCCGTTAATATCGAGTTCAGCTTCCTTGATATTTTCTAAGCCGCGAACTTCTTTGAAGGCGACGATATCTGCTTCTTTGCCGGTTAGAGCATGATAGGCCGTTCTTAAAGCTGCCTCCATGACACCACCGGTAACGCCAAAGATAACACCAGCGCCACTATATTCACCAATTAAATCATCATCAAAATCTTCATCAGGAAGCTTATTCCACACAATGCCGGCCCGCTTAATAATTTTGGCTAATTCGCGCGTCGTTAACACAGCATCAACATCTGGAAGATTTTCTACCGCCGCGTTTTCGGGACGTGTCTTTTCGTACTTCTTCGCTGTACAAGGCATTATTGAAACAACGAAAATATCTTTTGGATCAAGATTATGCTTTTGAGCAAAATATGACTTAATAATCGCTCCTCCCATTTCGTGGGGAGATTTGCAAGTTGAAGCGTGAGGAATGATATCAGGATAGAAATATTCCATATAATTAACCCAACCTGGTGAACAAGAAGTAAGCTGTGGCAATTTACCACCATTTTTCATTCTAAGAAGAAGCTCATTAGCTTCTTCAATTATTGTTAAGTCGGCTGAGAAGTTAACATCGAAAACACGATAGAAACCAAGACGATGCAAAGCAGCAACCATTTTTCCCGTGCCAGGCGTGCCAATTTTTTCTCCGAATTCTTCACCAATGGCCGCACGAACAGCAGGAGCCGTTTGAACTATAACATATTTGTGAGTAGTAAAAGCTTTATCAACCGCGCTGATTTCGCTGTTTTCCGAAAGAGCGCCGGTTGGACAAACATTAATGCACTGTCCACATTGAATGCATGGAGAGTGCATAAAACTACGATTGTCTGCTGGTGCAACAATTGTTTTAAAGCCGCGGAATTCTTGTCCAAGAATGCCGATGCCTTGAGCTTCCTTACATCTAACAACACAACGTCCACACAAAATACATTTTGAAGTATCGCGAACGATTCCCGGAGCGAGGCGATCAAGCGTTGTTCTTGTCAACTCGCCTGTATAAGCATCATCACGAGCCCCTGTTATAGTAGCGACATGAAGGAGCTCACATTGACCATTTTTACTGCATTGTTGGCAATTTTTACTATGGTTACTTAAAAGTAATTCGACTGATGAACGACGTGCTTTAACGGCTCTTGCAGAAGAAATGCTAATTTCCATTCCTTCATTGACTGGATAAGCGCACGAAGCAACCAAACCTCGCGCGCCTTTAACTTCGACAAGACAAACGCGGCAGCTAGCTAAAGAACATTTGCCATCGTTAAAAGCGCATAGGGAAGGGATTTCAAAGCCACACTTTTTAGCGGCTTTTAAAATTGTTAATCCTTCTTCAACTTGAAAGGACTTGCCTTCAATTTTAATATTGACTAATTTTGCCATGTTATATTCTCCTTCTAGCGTTTGATAATTGAATCAAATGGACAAACAGAATAACACATGCCGCATTTAATACACTTTAATGGATCGATAAGAAATGGGGTCTTGCCCAAAACACCACTAATACAACTAACCGGACAAACGCGAGCACACTTACCGCATTTTTTACATTTTTCTGGAATGATATAGTATTCCATTAATTTTTTACAGACATGAGCAGGACATTTTTTATCAACAACGTGGGCGATATATTCATCGCGGAAATTAATCATTGTTGATAAGACGGGATTGGCAGCCGTTTGCCCTAAGCCGCAAAGGGAGTTTTCTTTGACAGCATAAGCTAATTCAGTCAATGCGTCTAAATCTTCTAAAGAAGCTCTTCCTTCAGTAATTTTTTGTAAGTATTCAAGCATGCGCTTGGTGCCGATACGACATGGCGTACATTTGCCGCATGATTCATCGCAAATAAATTCCATATAGAACTTAGCGACGTCAACCATACAATTGTCTTCATCCATGACAATCGCACCACCCGAACCCATCATCGAGCCGCGGGCGATTAAAGTGTCATAATCGATTGGAGCGTCAAGATCTTTTTCCGTTAAACATCCACCGGAAGGACCTCCGGTTTGGATGGCTTTGAATTTTTTGCCGTGAGGAATTCCTCCGCCAATGTCATAAATTAACTCGCGCAAGGTTGTACCCATCGGTACTTCGACCAAACCAACATTATTAACTTTTCCACCTAAAGCAAAAACCTTTGTACCTTTAGATTTTTCGGTTCCTAATTTAACAAAATCATCGGCTCCGTTACGAATAACGTATGGTACAACCGCTAGGGTTTCAACGTTATTAACAATTGTCGGTTTTTGCCACAAACCTTTGACTGCTGGGAAGGGTGGACGAGGACGTGGTTGTCCGCGTTGACCTTCAATCGAATTTAAAAGAGCTGTCTCTTCGCCACAAACAAAGGCGCCCGCACCCAATCTAATGTACACGCGAAAATTAAACCCAGTTCCTAAAATGTTATCGCCAATTAAACCAACTTCTTCAAGTAAGGCGATTGCTTTTTTTAAGCGCGAAACAGCCAAAGGATACTCGGCACGGACATAAAAATATCCTGCTGTTGCTTGAATAGCATAACCCGCTATCATCATTCCTTCGATAACGGCAAAAGGATTGCCCTCTAAGATGGAACGATCCATGAAAGCACCTGGATCGCCTTCATCACCATTACAAACAACATATTTAACATCGGATTTTTGATCAAGAGCAAATTGCCATTTACGACCAGTGGGGAAACCACCACCGCCACGACCACGTAATCCTGACTTTAAAATTTCGTCAATAACTTCCTGGCTTTTCATCGTTGTGATGACTTTGTGAAAAGCTCTAAATGAACCATAACCAAGGGCCTCATCGAGATTTTCGGGATTAATTATCCCGCTACCATAAAGAGCGATTTTTATTTGCTTTTTGAAAAAATCAATATCCTTTTCGGTTCGAGCTGGTTGATTCGTTTTTGGGTCAATATAAATTAAATCCTCGATGATTTTACCACCGATAACGTCTTCTTCAATAATGCGATCAACATCTTCAGGTTTAACCATTCGATAAAGAGTTTCGCCTGGATAGACGCGAATAAAAGGACCTTGTGAACAAAATCCAAAGCATCCGACAGAGTCGACACTAACTTTATCTTGAAGACCCTTTTCTTCTAATTTGGTTTTTAACAAACTGATAATATCTCCAGCCCCTGTCGATATACAACCTAAACCACCACAAACAAGCAAAGCTTTTGTGCCGGTTTCGCCACTAAATTTTTGGGCTAAACATTTTTCGCAAGAACGAATTTTATTAACAAGTTCTTGAGGAGTATTGATTCTCATTAGTTGGCTCCCCCTTCATATTCTTTAATTATTTTTTCGACACGATCGACGGTGAGATTAGCGTATACTTTACCATTAATTGTGACGGCCGGAGCGATGGCACATGCGCCGATGCAACGAAGTGCATCGACCGTATATTTTCCGTCAGGTGTTGTCTCACCGGGTTTAATTTTTAAAAGCTCGCAAAACTTATCGATAATGTTTTGGCTTCCTTTCACATAACACGCTGTTCCAAGACAAACACCGATAATGTATTTGCCTTTTGGTTTAAGTGAGAAAAACGAATAGAAAGTGACAACCCCATATATCTCAGCGACAGGAATGTTCATTTCTTCAGAAACGACTTCCTGAACTTCGAGAGGGATATAACCGAATTCTTCTTGGATTTGCGACAAGACAATGAGTAAGGGAGTAGGCTCATCTTTATGAGATGCAACAATTTCCTTAATCCTTCTCTTGGCGTGTTCTTGAATGACTGCCATTATTTATCCTCCGGATGATTTAAAAATCACACATAAATGCACCTTTAATATAATAGGAAAGTATCTTATATTTTTCAATATAAACTTGGGAAATGTCGTATTGTATGGGCTTACATTCGACAATCAAAAAAGGAGCGGTTTCGCTCCTAATTGTTTTTAGTAGATTATATCCTCAACTTTTCGTTTGCCCTGGCGTCCAGGTTTAAACTCAATATCGCCCATTTTAATGGCCTTCACAGGGCAGACATGATAGCAAAGTAGACAACCAACACATTTTTCTTTATTAACCGATGGTAATCGTTTTTCGCTGTCCCAGTCAATCGCTTGATGGGCACCATCATAACACGAGATATAGCAGCGACCGCATTTAATACATTCCTCTTCGACGATTTTGGGATATATTTTATAGTCGCGATCGAGTTCTTCGGCGGGAATTAGATTGCGGTTTGCCAAACCGACTAATTCATTGAGATGACTAACCTTTTGCTCATCCATATAATGCATTAGACCATTTTTCAAATCGTCGATAATACGATAACCATATTGCATAATGGCTGTCGTGATTTGTAAAGTGGACGCTCCAACAAGTATAAACTCGGCAGCATCCTCCCATGTTTCAATACCACCCATTCCCGAAATGGCTACATCTTTAAGTCTTTCATCAGCGCGCATTTGTTGAATAAAACGCAAGGCGATTGGTTTGACAGCTTTACCAGAATATCCTGAGATAGATGATTTGCCATTAATAATTGGAAGACCAATTTTACGATCAAGGTCAATATTGCATATTGATTTGACGGTGTTAATAGCAGCTATGCCATCTGCTCCGCCTTCTAAACAGGCGATGGCAACCGGAACCATATCAGTAATATTCGGAGTCATCTTTGCTAATACAGGGAGCTTGCTACCACGCTTGACGGCTTGCGCATATCTTCGACAAAGATCAGGATTTGTGCCGACATCGCTTCCCATTGCATGGGATGTCATTTGGGGGCACGACAAATTCATTTCTAACATATCGGCGCCAGCCTCTTCCGCCAAGCGAGCTAGCTCTTCCCATTCCTTTTCGTTTGAGCCCATAATTGAGGCAATCAAAACTTGAAAGGGAAATTCTTTTTTTAGACGGCGAATATCCGCTAAATTTTGATCGAGAGGATGCTCGGCAATTTGCTCCATATTTTTAAAACCAACAAATGGAGTATTTTCTTTATTTAACTTATCAAAACGAGGTGATACTTCGTCCACGACAAAATCGTAGTAGCCAAGTGTTTTAAAAACGACGCCACCCCACCCTGCACCATATGCTTTTTTACACATATCATAGCAGTTGCCGACGGGCGATGAGGAAAGACAAAAGGGATTAGGAAACCGTACGCCCAGAAAATTAACCGATAAATCTTTTTTAACCATCTTATCTTCCTCCAATGCGACTATGAATAAGCGAAGCAACATCCTTGCCGGTTCTAACGGCCGCAACAACTGTTTTATCTAGGTGGGCAATATCGCCCGCTACAAAAATCTTGGGATCGTTTGTAACATATCCTTTAATATCCGATTCACCATTAACAATGCGAATGCCACCCAAACCCGTGACATCGGGATATTGCCCAATGGCCAATACAATCATATCCGCCGTGATTTTTATTTCGCTTGGTATAACGCGATGTTTAAAAATAACCGTTTTACCATCAGCGGACACAGGTACATAGCCATCAATAATTGATATGCCGAGTTTTTGAGCGTAACTTAACTCTTTTTTTGAAGCTCTGAATTCATGAAACTCTTCATAGACGACATCGGTAATATTCTTAACGCCCAAAAGTTTCAAAGTAACATTAACGTCCATAGCCACATCGCCGCCACCAATAACTAAAACATTTTCAGGTAGTTTGGCTTTACCTTTGTTGTCTTTAATGCGCTTTAATAAATCAACGGCGATTTCGACGTGGGGGTTATTTTCAAACATCGCAAGTTTTTTTCCATAGCTGGCGCCGACCGCAATAATAACGGCATCATTATCCTTTTTAAGCGTTTCAAGAGCGATATCTTTTCCCACATGACAGTTGAGGTGGATATTAACGCCTAACTCGGTAACATACTCTATTTCTTTGTCGACAATATGTGTCGATAAACGATATTCAGGAATTCCATATCTTAAATAACCACCGGCCTTTTCATCTTTTTCGTAGATATTTACTTCGTATCCGAGTCGAGCAAGCGAGGCACTGGCTTGCAATGCAGCTGGACCACTGCCGACAATCGCGATTTTTTTGCCGTTTAAACGACCTTTCTTAAGGATATGCATTCCTGCATTTTCTTCGAAATCAGTAATAAACCGCTGGATTCGCCCAATATCAATCGGAACATCGATTCCAGAACGAGCACAGCCTTTTTGACAATACTTCTCTGTCGGGCAAACACGGGCGCAAATTGAACCTAAAGCATTATTTTCACGCACTACTTCAGCTGCACCTTTAAAATTACGAAACCGCACAGCGCGAATAAAACGTCCGGGGTCAGTTCCGGCCGGACAATCTTTAGAACACGGAGCATCAAGGCATAATAGACAACGACTAGCTTCTTCGCATACCGTGAGAGGCGTGTATGCCGGCTCGAGTTCCGCTAAGTATTTTTTGTTCATGGAAAACTCCTTGTATTGTGATAATTGTAGCATTTAGAAAGGTTCAAAAAAAGATAGTCCTCATGCTTCAAGCCTTTACAAAAAGAAAACGACTCTTTCGAGCCGTTAATTCTTTTATGCTTATCTAACCCAGGTAACGAGTACGCGCTTGGCGTTGTCACCGCGACGATTATCAGCTTTGAGCGCTCTAGTGTAACCACCATTGCGCGCCTTGAAGGCTGGACCTAAATCATCGAATAGTTTATCAAGAGCAGTAATGCTTTCTTTTTCATCGATAATAACTTTGCGAAGAACACTTGCTGCTTGCCTTCTGGCATGCAAATCCCCGCGTTTTGCAAGGGTAATCAAATGATCAGCTAGTTTTTTAAGTTCTTTAACGACTCCTGATGTAACGACAACTTTTTCATGAACGATGAGTTCAGTGACGACGTTACGGAGCATATTTTTACGCTTGCTGGCCGTATAGGCGGCTTTGAAGCGGACACCGGTTTTACCATGTACGTTTTTACGTCCTTGTGCTGCCATATTTCCTCCTACTCCGCCACATAATCACGGAAACCTAAACCCATCGCTTGAAGTTTATCTTTGATTTCTTTAAGCGATTTTTTTCCGAGATTGCGGACTTTCATCATTTCTTCTTCGCTTCTTTGCGCTAATTCGCGAATCGTTTGAATACCAGCTCTTTTTAAACAGTTATAACTTCTAACTGACAAATCAAGCTCTTCAATAGCTTTATCGCCAATATCATCAACGGGTGTTTCAACCTCTTCTTTAATGATATTAATATCGCGAGCGAGTTCTTGTAGTTTTAAGAATTCTTCAAAATGACCAATTAAGATACGGCTTGATAAGGCGACGGCATCCTGTGGTGACATCGAACCATTTGTCCACACTTCGAGTGTAAGACGATCGAAGCTTGAATCGTGACCAACGCGTGTTGGCTCAACGATGTAGCTAGCTTTCGTAACAGGCGAATAGTTCGAATCGGTGGAAATAACGCCGACCGGTTGATGCGAACGGCTACTCTTGTTGCCTTCGCTTGTCACATAGCCACGACCATTGCGGGCATACATGACCATTTTGAGATGACCTTCTTCAGTGAGATGGGCAAGTTCAAGATCGGGATTGATAATCGAGACAAAAGCTGGTAATTCCATATCCCCGGCTTTTAAAGTGGCAGGACCTTTGACATCAATTTCGATGCGTTTTGGTTTGTCGTCCTCGTCGTCAATCTTTAAAACTAAATCTTTTAGATTTAAGATAATGGCGGTTACATCTTCTTCGATGCCTGGAAGGGCAGAGAACTCGTGACGGGCGCCTTCGATTTCGACAGCAAAAACACTTGCGCCAGGAAGGGCGCTTAATAATACTCTGCGAAGAGCATTACCAACGGTAAGGCCAAATCCTCTTTCAAGAGGTTCAATAACAAATTTTCCATAGTTTGATGTGCTATCAACGATAGCGGTTTTGAATGCCATTTTCTCAAACGGACGTGGTAATCTTGACATAGTGACTATCTCCTTTCATTAACCGCGCGGACGCTTTGGTGGGCGGCATC
>JAAZFR010000143.1 GCA_012971835.1 Erysipelotrichia bacterium | reverse complement strand
CATTTTCGCACATGACGTTTTGAACATAAGGCTTTAGATTGATAAACAGTTCTTTGACTGTTTCCTTTGGAAATTCGAATTCTACTTTTGGAAACGTTTCATCTTTAGGGTGAAAAACAAAAGCGCCATTATAACAAACAAGGGGCGAGTTTAATTCGAGCTCATTATAGTAGCGATAAAGAGCGCGGGAAGGACGTCCGCTTGCCAAAATGACAAGATGACCCTGCTTATTTAATTTCTTTAATAATCGTTTGGTTTTTGGGGCGATGATTTTCTCGTTTGTGAGAAGGGTCCCATCCATATCAACAGCAATTAGTAATCTTTGCTTATTGTTCAACATTGAAAAGACCTACAGCGTGTTTAACGCGATTTAAAGTCGTCATAGCAATTTTTTCGGCTTGCTTTGCGCCTTTGAATAATGTTTTTTCGATAAGGTTTCCATTTAAGATTTGTTCGTATTTCTCTTTAAAGGGTGCAAGTTCCTCAATCACGGCATCGGCGACAGCTTTTTTAAATTCACCATAGCGGTATCCAGAAAAAAATTGTTCAGCTTCATTTATACTAATTTCTTTAATGGAAGCATAAATTGTTAGTAAATTCGCAATTCCGGGTTTGTTATCAATATCGTATTTAATTTCGCTTCCAGAATCAGTTATGGCTGACATTATTTTCTTGCGGATAGTCGCGAGGTCATCTTTGAGGAAAATATCGCCTTTTGGATCCGATTTCGACATCTTCTTGGTTGGCTCCGTTAATGACATAATTCTTGCTCCGATTTTTGCAACTTGAGCCTTAGGCATAACGAGAACTTTGCCATATCGTTTATTAAACCGATTGACTAGATCACGGGCCAGTTCCACATGCTGTGTTTGGTCTTCACCAACCGGGACAATCGAGGCATCATAAAGAAGAATATCGGCAGCCATTAAAACCGGATACGCAAAAAGACCTAAACCGATTGCGTTATTATTCATTTTGCTAGACAAGTCTTTAAATTGTGTCATGCGCGATAATTCACCCATATATAAATAGTTTTGCAATATGACATTCAATTCGCTATGAGCGCCGACTTGGCTTTGTAAAAAGATGGTTGCCTTTTGAGGGTCAAGACCACTGGCTAAGTAAAATGCGACTAAGTCGCGAGTATTATTTCTTAAAACATCAGGTTCAATTGGAAGAGTCAAGGCGTGAAGATCAGCAATAAAAATAAAAACATCACCCATATCCTGAAACTTTTTAAAATGTTTCAAAGCGCCAAGATAATTACCGAGTGTGAGTTGTCCAGTCGGTTTAATTCCACTCAAAACGCGGTTCATATCAAGTCCTCCGTTCAAGTCTTTAATATTATAGGCGTGAATTGGGGGCGTGTCAATTTAGCCATAAGGGCTATTTTCAAAAATACTATCTACTTAATAGGTTTTTTATGTTAAAATTACGAATAGAAATTATGATAAGAATTTACACATCCCCCAGCTGCTCAAGCTGCCGCAAAGTTAAAAAATGGTTCGAAGAACAAAATATTCCCTTTGAAGAAAGAAATATTTTCAACGCGACTTTAGATCCTAAAGAATTAAAAGAAATTCTTTTTAAATCTGAAAATGGTACAGAAGATATTATTTCGGAACGTAGCAAAATCGTTAAAGAAAAGAAAGTGAATCTCGATAATCTCACCATCTCAGAAATGATAAATTTTATAAGAGATAATCCATCTGTTTTGAAAAGACCAATTGTCGTTAATGATCGTCGCATTCAAGTTGGATATAATGAAGAAGAAATTCGTTCATTTATTCCACAAGCCAGGCGCATATTTGAAAGGCATTGTAATGCTGATGATTGCCCTGACTTCAATACGTGTCCGCATGCTCGCGATTGCGTAATCGACAAAAAATGATTTTTTTAGTCCCAAATCCCTTTAATGAATTTTTAAAAGAAAACGCCCTGTGGCTCGCTCTTTCCTTTGCTTTATTGATAGCTCTAATTTTATTAATTATCCTCGTTAAAAACTGGAGAAGTAAAAAGAAAGATGCGATGCTTGCTGATGGCGATCTGCTTTTAAAAGCATTAGGCGGTAGGGAAAATATCGTTTCTTGCGAAGCAAAGTCTTCGCGACTTAGTGTCGTTTTAAAAGAAAAAAGCCTTCTTGATGAGAAAGCGCTTAAAGATCAAGGAATATTATCAATCATTAAAATGTCGGGCAAAGTAATAATCGTTATCGATGGATCTGCAGAAAAAGTTAAAAAGCTTATCGATTAGTTTTAAAACAATGTTTCTTTATATCTTCGCTAGGAAAGCCCATCACATTATCGAAACTTCCAACGATGTGATCGACTAAATCAAACCCATCCTGAATTCCGTAAGCCCCGGCTTTATCAAAAGATGAGCCGGTTTTTATATAGTTAGCAATTAAATCATCGCTTAAATCTTTGAAGTATACTTCGGTTTTAACTGTTCTATTAATTTCTATTAAAGGGTTGATGTAAGTATAACCGCTTAAAACGACATGACGCTTACCAGAAAGCATTTTTAGCATATGATAGGCATCCTTTTCATCTTGTGGTTTGCCAAGAATTAGATTATCGATAATGACGACAGTATCACAAGCCAAGATATCATCATTAGGATATTTTTTAAAAACTTCATAAGCTTTTAAGCGCGAAACATCTAAAGGATGATCATGGGGATTTTTACGGCTTTCATCTTCATTAATATCTGGGGAAATGACAATAAAATCACTGCAAATCTTATGTAGAAGTTCTTTTCTTCGAGGTGATTTTGAAGCCAAAATTAACATATTAGTTTTGATTCATAATGACAGGAATAATCATCGGGTGTCTTTCCGTCTGTGAGAATAAGTATTTGCCAAGAGTGTTTTTAATGGTGCTTTTAATTTCGTTAAAAGTAACTCGCCCTGACATTAATTTTTGTAATTCGCCGTTGATAATTCTCTCGCCTTCGGCAATAAGTTTAGAATGATTAGCTAAAACAAAACCACGAGTATGAATAACGGGCGGAACGATCAAACGATTAGCTTTTGAATCAATGCTGATCAAGACAGCGACCATGCCATCGTCTTTAAGGATTTCCCGATCGTGAATAACGGCTGTGCTTAAACCATTAATATCGCGACCATCAATGTAGATGGCATCGGCAGGAACACGCGCTCCTTCAGTAACTCTTCTTTTGCGTAGAGTGAGTGTGTCGCCGTTAGCCATAACGAAAGTATTCTTGCGATCCATACCTAGATCGACTGCTAAATCGGTATGGAGTTTTAACATGCGATATTCACCATGAATGGGCATAAAATAGCGAGGATTCATGAGTTTAAGCATTAATCTCAATTCTTGCTTGGCGGGGTGGCCCGAGGAATGGATATTCAACAAAATGGAGTTCGTCAGGACATTTGCGCCTCTGCGCACAAGCTGATTAACAATTTTATCGATTAAAACACCATTACCGGGAATGACCGAAGACGAGAAAACGACCGTATCACCAGGGTAAATGCGAAGTGACTTATGTTCACCATTGGCGATTCTTGCTAGAGCCGCCATCGGTTCGCCTTGTGAGCCGGTGCACAGAATACACAATTCATTTGCGCGGTAATTTTGAATATTATCTAAGTCTACAATATCCTTGTCACTTAGCTTGATATAGCCCATTGCCCGCGTAGTGGCGACAGCATTTTCCATGCTTCGTCCCACAATGGCAATTTTACGATTATGTTTAATGGCGGCTTCGACAAGTTGCTGAATGCGAGAGATATTACTTGAAAAGGTCGAGACAATTAAACGACCATCAGCTTTGCCAAAAATCTCGTTGATACCGGCAATAATGCTTGTTTCACTCGGTGTATAGCCTTCGATTTCGGCATTCGTCGAGTCGCTTAATAACAAATCAACGCCTTCTGAGCCAATGCGAGCGATTTTATCTAACTCAATATCTGGTCCAACCGGAGTCAAGTCAATTTTGAAATCACCAGTGTGGACGATTCGACCATCTGGCGTATCGACACAAATTCCGTATGCATCAGGAATTGAGTGGGTGACATGAAAGAAAGAAACCTTAAAAACGTCAACTTGCAAAATAGAATCTGGATTATATTCGATGATCTTTACCGGTTCTTTAATGCGCATGTCCTCAAGTTTATGTTTGATTAATGCTGCAGCGAGTTTTGGGGCATAAATGACAGGAATATGCACTGATTGAATAAGAAAAGGAATACCGCCGATATGGTCCTCGTGGCCATGTGTGATAAAAAGAGCGCGAATTTTTCCGCGGTTATTTTTTAAATGAGTATAATCAGGAATAACATAGTCAACTCCTGGCATCTCTGAACCCGGGAACATCACTCCCGAATCGATAATAATAATTGAAGTATCGCTTTCTAAAACGTACATGTTCTTGCCAACTTCGCCAAGACCACCTAAAGCATAGATAGAAATACCACTAGAAATAGTTTGATTCATATAAAATCTCCTAAAATAAAATATTAATTAGTAATTATGAATAATGTTTTCAAAATTAAGCAAACATATTATATATAACACTTATTTTTAATTCAACTGATTTCAACTGCGCCCTCAATTGTTTGAAAAGGATTATCCTTGTTAATACGATCGTAATAAAGAATGCCATCAAGGTGATCGATTTCATGTTGTAAAACAATCGCATCATATCCTCGAGCAGATATTTCGATATCGGAATTAGTTAAAGCATTAAATGCCTTAACTTTTATTTTATTATCGCGCGGGACGTAGCCTTCGTGCTTCTCATCGACAGAAAGACATCCTTCACCTGCCAATAAATAACACTTTTTGATGCTGTTTTCGATAATGCGCGGATTTACAAGAGCGTATTGGATTTCTTTTCCCTCAGCATCACGATAATAGATGACTGTCATCCGCTTATTAACACCGACTTGCGGAGCTGCCAAACCCACTCCTTCGCGAATTTTTGGATGTTTCTCACGGAAAAGGGGATCTTGGGTTTTTTTAAGATAGTCAAACATCCTTAAAATGAGGTCGCGATCTTTTGCATTCAAAGGCAATTCGACATTTTTTGATTTGCTGCGTAGAGAAAGGGAACTATCCTTAACAATCTTAAACATAATCTTTACTTCTAAAGATTGTATCATGATTAATTACGATTTGCTATTATGATACATATGAATCAGAAGTTGCTTAAAAAAATTAATGACCTTCGTAATGAACTTGCGAATGATAAACGCATTTTAAATCTCAATCGTTGCGAAGGAAAAATGGAACATAGCGAAGAAGTGATGGCTTTAGCCTACCAAAAAGATGTGGCAGAAAACGCATATAATGATTCCTTACGTCATTTCAATATTCGATCTCAAGAAGTTAAGCTCGCGCAAAAAGCGTTATTTGAAGCTAAAACAAAACTCGACAGTCACCCTCTCGTTCGCCAATATTTATTGGCTTATCACGATGTACGTATCTTGTATGAAGAACTAAATAATGAACTATTTTCGCCTTTTAAAGAGCGTTTATGCGAGGATGCAAAATGATTAGAATTATTGCGGGAAAACATCGCTCGCGAATGATAAAAACGCCGCCTAGTGAGATCGTATTGCCGACGAAAAATATGGTTCGTGAAGCGCTTTTTTCGATTCTTGGTCGAAATATTAAAGGTTCGGTTGTTCTTGATTTATTTGCCGGCAGTGGAGCCTTAGGCATCGAAGCTATTTCTCGTGGAGCAAGCAAAGTCTATTTTTCTGATTGTCACAGCAAACCTATTAAGGTGATTACCGAAAATATTCAATCATTAAAAGAAGAAAAAATAACTGAAATTCATCTTTGCGATTATAATGAGATGCTTGATTATTTAGAAAAGAACAAAGTGCAAATTGATATCGCTTTTGTCGATCCGCCTTATGAATCAGGATACTACGAAGTGGTCGCAAAGCGATTACTTGAATCAAGTATAATTCAGAAAGGGAGTAAAATTGTTTTTGAAAGCCGTCATGAAATAAATATGCTCTTATTAAAAAAATATGACTGTCGCCATTATCGTTATGGACAAACGCACATTCTAATCGTTACAAAATAAATACCGCCAATCGAATCGGCGGTATTTTTATATAATAAAAGTCTAACTATTCTTGTCCTTCGAAATCGCCGGAGTGATCCCAGCAGTCACGGAGTAATTCGGCTTTTTGAATATCGGTGTCACCTGGAACGCCGAACATCACTTCGCTGACACCCTCATAGTCTTCGCTAAAATCAATTAGCATAATAGTTGGTGTGAGGAAATTTTCTGTATCAACGGCCTCAAGAGTATCAAGATCACTCTCTGATGAGTTACCGTTTAGATGGTAGTATGAGTCTTTACCAATCTGAGCGGCTTCTGTAAAGAAATCACCATTGCGATTTAAAAATTGGACAAACGCTGTTTCGCGCGAAGTTGCTTCATCGGTATCTTCATCGGTAAAAATGGAAACTAGTTTAAAAGGTAAATCATCACTTTTTGGAGCGAGAGTACCGTTCCATCTTCTTTCGAGAGCTTCAAAGCCATTTTTGGCTTCAGCACATGCGGAACATTCTTCTGAGACAAAGACAAGAAAAAACTTCTCACCAACAGAATTTTTAGCATCGCCATCTTGAATGTCAGCAATTAATTTGTCGGCTTCGCTTGTTTCGCCACCAGCTAACGAACGTTGAAACTTTTGATAGTATTTCTCGCTTGATCTGGCTTCTTCAGCAAGACCTTCAATCCAACTTGTAATTGATGGAATTGAAAAGATAACGGCGAAAATTGCACCGACGATTAAGAGGGGTTGAACCCAGGCTGTATCTTTAATCCACCGGCCGATTCTGACGAAGAAAGCGCCAATCGCCTTTAGTATTTGCATTTACTAGACCTCCTATATCCGAGCATATAGCACGATAATCATAACACTATATAAATATAGAATCAACTTACATTTTTAGAAACAAATTATCGATAAATATTGAAATAAATGTATATCT
>JAAZFR010000142.1 GCA_012971835.1 Erysipelotrichia bacterium | reverse complement strand
TTTTTGATTTCAAGTAATTCTTCAACTACAACATCAATGACTTTTTCGCGTGAACTTAAAATGTCGCGGTACTTACTAATGTTGTTCTCTAGTTGGACTCTCTCGGCTTCTAATTTTTGTTTTTCAAGTCCGGTAAGTCTTCTTAAGGTCATCGCCAAAATAGCTTGCGTTTGAACTTCCGTCAAATTGAATCTTTCACCTAATTTTTGCGAAGCTTCTTCAGGAGTTGCGGCTTTTTTGATTATTTCGACAATTTCGTCGATGTTTTCAATTGCGGTTAATAAACCTAAAACGACATGATCGCGGGCTTCATCTTTGGCAAGACGATACTTCGTGCGTCTTTCGATTACGACAACTTGATGATTAATATATCCGAGTAATATTTCGTTAATTGGCAAAATTTTCGGAGCGCCATCAACAAGACACAACATGATGATGCCATAACTAACTTGGAGTTGGGTGTTTTTAAATAGTTGATTCAGAATAACTTCTGGGACTGTATCACGACGGACTTCAATAACAACACGAATTCCTTCTTTGTTTGATTCATCGCGAACATCAGTGATTCCTTCGATGATTTTATCTTTGACAAGATTAGCAATTGATTCAATCATTCGCGCTTTGTTTACTTGATAAGGAATTTCGTAAATAATAATGCGCTTTTTACCATTATCAGATTCTTCGATTAAAGCTTTACTACGTAAAGATATGCTTCCTGCACCAGTTTCGTAGGCATCTTTTATGCCTGTTCTTCTGAGGATTGTTCCTCCAGTTGGAAAGTCTGGTCCTGGTAAATAATTCATCATTATTTCCAAAGGAGTAAGAAGCGGATTTCGTGCAACAGCAATCGCCGCATCAATCGTTTCGCAAAGATTGTGAGGAGGGATATTGGTAGCCATACCGACAGCGATGCCGGCGCTTCCGTTGACAAGGAGATTAGGAAAGCGAGAAGGTAAAACGTTGGGCTCTCTTTCTGTACCGTCATAGTTATCGACGAACATAACAGTATCATCGTTAATATCGCGAACCATTTCCATGGCGAGTTTCGTCATTCTAGCTTCGGTGTAACGCATAGCGGCGGCTTCGTCACCATCAACGCTTCCGAAGTTACCGTGGCCATCGACTAAGGTGTAGCGCATCGAGAAAGATTGTGCTAAACGCACAAGAGTCGAATAAATAGCTGCGTCACCATGTGGGTGATATTTACCCATAACGTCACCAACGATACGAGCGCATTTTTTATAAGGTTTATCTGGTTGCATGCCAGATTCGTTCATCCCATAAATAATCCGGCGATGAACCGGTTTTAGACCATCTCTAATGTCTGGTATAGCGCGACTGACGATAACCGACATTGAATAATCAAGGAACGAGCCACGTACTTCTTTGGAAATATCGACATCGCGAAGACCAGGAACAATTCCTGATTCTAATTCGGTGTTTTCACCGACTTCTTCACCAGTTTCTTCGGTGATAATTTTTTCTTTTTCTTCCATCTTGAGTGAGCTCCTTTACTAAATGTCTAAGTTTTTTACAAACTTAGCGTTTTTATGAATGAATTCTTTACGTGGTAAAACAGCATCACCCATCAAGTCGGTGAATACCGCTTCGGCTTCAATGGCGTCGGTCAGTGTGACACGAAGCATTTTGCGAGCTTTTGGATCCATAGTTGTTTCCCAAAGTTGTTGCGCATCCATTTCACCAAGACCTTTATAGCGTTGGAAAGGATAGCCTGGTTTTAGATCTAATCGTTTTTTGACTATTTCCAATTGTTCATCGTTGTAGCAGTAGTATTGTTTACCACGATGCTCAACTTTAAAAAGTGGTGGTTGGGCAATGTATATAAATCCGTGCTCAATTAACGGTCTCATAAAGCGGTAGAAGAACGTCAATAGGAGTATTCTAATATGGCTTCCATCAACATCGGCATCAGTCATAATAACAATCTTGTGATAACGAATTTTACTGACATCAAATTCAGCGCTATAACCACCACCAATCGCGGTTATCATATTGCCAATTTCGGCGTTTTCAAACACTCTGTGTGGTTGAGCTTTTTCAACGTTAAGGATTTTACCACGAAGTGGTAGAATTGCTTGGGTTACACGATCTCTTCCGTTTTTGGCTGAGCCTCCGGCGGAGTTACCTTCAACAATGTAGAGTTCACACTCTTCGGGATTTCGCGATGAGCAATCAGCGAGTTTTCCGGGCAAGGTTGTGATATCAAGAACCGTCTTGCGGCGCACTTGCTCGCGTGCTTTTCTCGAAGCGATACGAGCTAAGGCGGCGTTAACAATTTTATCAATCATAATCTTGGCTAACTTCGGATTTTCAAGTAGAAAGCGGTTTAGGCCTTCGCCAACAACACTAGAAACAATTTTGCGAACCTCAGAGTTACCGAGTTTGGTTTTTGTCTGACCTTCATATTGTGGGTTGGGGTGTTTTATTGAAATAATGGCGGTTAAGCCTTCTTTAATATCGTCGGTCGCTAGGTTTTCTTCAACATCTTTTAAATACCCATTTGCCTTTGCGTAATCGTTAATAACACGGTTGATTGCTAATGTAAATCCGGCTTCGTGCATGCCGCCTTCGTGGGTGTTAATGTTGTTGCAGAAAGTAAAAATAGTTGGATTGTAAGATGTGTTATATTGCATGGCGATTTCGGCATGAATGTGTGCTGTTTTACCATCTGGAAAAACATAATTGTCTTTGCCTTCACAAAAGATTACGTCAGGAAATAGTGGTTCTTTATTGCGATTAATATGTGTAACATATTCCTTAATTCCGCCTTCATAGAAAAATTCTGCTGTTACTGGTTTCTCGCCTCGATTATCAGTAACAACCATTCTAACGCTACGGTTAAGATAGGCCATCTGGCGCATCCTGTCGTGAATAATTTCGTAATTGAATTCAACCGATTCAGTAAAAATGGTTGGATCTGGTTTAAACGAAACGGTTGTTCCGCGATCTGTAGCATCGCCAATTACTTGGAGGTGCCCAACCGGTTTTCCGCCTTTTTCAAAGCGTAAATAGTAGTTTTTCCCGCCTTTATGAACATTGATGTCCATCCATTCAGATAGAGCATTAACAACCGAGCCACCGACGCCGTGAAGACCGCCAGAGACCTTATAGCCTCCGCCTTCGCCGAATTTACCGCCGGCATGTAAAATCGTAAAAACGGTTTCGACACCGGATAAACCGGTTTTTTCGACTATGTCGACCGGAATACCACGACCATTATCGCGAACAGTGATTGTGTTGTCTTTGTTAATTGTTAATTCTACTCGATCGCAATAACCAGCTAGCGCTTCATCGATAGAATTATCAACTATTTCCCACACAAGGTGGTGCAACCCCGCTGAAGAGGTAGTACCAATATACATACCGGGTCTTTTTCTAACTGCCGCTAAACCTTCTAGTACTTGAATATCGCGTGCACCATAATCAGCACTTCCTTTTTCGTCATCATCCCCAACAGGCAGGGTGTTTCCTATAACTTTTTCTTCCATTAAGAGTTCCTCCTTGTGATCTTATGGTTTTTAACTTCATATACCGTTGCGTTTATCACTTCAAGCGATGTCGAAGTAATAAACACTTGTTCGAACTTTGATAAGAAAGATAATAATCTTTCTTTGTTTTCTTCATCGAGTTCTGACATTATATCGTCCAAGACAACAATTGGTCGTTTGTCTTTATCTTCGATGAGGAAGTACGGACTAAGCGTCAAGGCTAGGGCGAGGATGCGGTTTTCGCCTTGTGATCCGTATTTAGCAACCTCTTTGCCATTAAGGCTCATCTTGAAGTCTTCGCGGTGTGGCCCGATAGATGTTACCCTTTTCTTCAAATCGCCCTCCAGCGCTTTGCTAAATGCGCTTTTTGCGTTTGTTTGGTAGTTGGCGTCAGGCCTAACAAACGGCAGGTATTTGATTTTTGCTACTTCTTTCTCGCCTTTTATCGAAGTAACGACTTTCGAGAGCACTTTGTTAATTTGCTCGACATACATCTCTCGATAACGAACAATTTTTTCAGCGACATCAACAATTATGTTAGTGACAACATCTAACTGTGTCTTGTTTGGCTTGTCGGATTTGAGAAGCTCGTTTCTTTCGCGTAGCGCGCGCTCGTAGTTGGTAATGTATTCCAAGTACATCGGTGATTGTTTGGATAAACTAATATCCAGGAAATCCCTTCGCGCCTTTGGTGACTCTTTAAAAAGCATGACACGTGGCGGTTCGAAGACCACTACATTTACGAGTTCGCTTAGTTCGGAAAGCCGGTTAATCGCTTTGCTGTTAGATTTCACTTTTTTTCCAGAACCGGTAATAACGACATTAATTTTCTTTTTGATGTCTCCTTCGAGAATCTCGGCGTCAATAACGGCGTAATCGCTTTTGTCTTTGATGAGATTAACGTCCTCGGTGGTACGAAATGAGCGGGCTAACGATAAATAGTGAATCGCTTCAACTATGTTGGTTTTCCCCTCAGCGTTATCTCCAACGATGACGTTTATCCCTCTTTCGAAAGATAAATCAACACAATCGTAACTGCGAAAGTTACGAAGAGCCAGTTTGTGAATAATCATTTGTTTACGATACGATAGGTGTTTCCTTCAATCTCAACAACACTTTGATTCCGCAGTTTTCTCCCCCGTCGATTATCGCTTTCGCCATCAACGACGATTTCGTGAGCGGCAAGGTATGTTTTTGCTTCGCCTCCAGAGCCAATTAAATCAGCGATTTTAAGCAATTGGCCAAGGGTGATAAACTCGGTAGCAATAGGGATTTCGACCGTTTTTTTACCATAAAAAAACACTTCTTTTTTATTCACAAAACTATTATACACTATATAAAGAAAAAAGGGAATATTAATTCCCTTACTAATCATATGTGGTTTTTATGGGTTTATTTCGCTTAGAAAGTGCGCACCGGCGTTACTAACTGGACGACCGAGTCATCTTTGTTGTTCTTGATGACAAACGGCTTCATTTCGCCTATAAACGCGATTGTCACATCTTCGGCCTTGACGGCACGAATGGCGGCGATAACGTATTCGCTATTAAAACTCATTTCAAGGCGGTCGCCACTGAATTGGAAAGTTGATAGTTTTTCGTTTGCTGATCCAACTTGAGCTGATTTACTGGCGACCTCAAGCGAATCTTCGGTCATCGATATTTTTACGACGTTTTCTCGCTCGACCGAAAGAAGAGAAGCTCTTTCCATTGAAGACACTAATTCTTGCGAATTTACTTCTAGAAAGTAATTGAAAGTCTTGGGAATGATGTTTTTGGTGTTTGGATAGTCTCCGTTAATAAGTCTAGACGACACGAGAGTGTTATCGAAAGAGAAAAGAATCTTTTTATCGCTAACAGCCAAAGTGACTTTCTCAGAAGTTTCAAACATCTTGGTTATTTCGATTAGAGTTCTTGCTGGCACGTTAGACGAAAAGGTAATAACATCATCAATCGGAACCTCTTTTCGAGCCAATCTAGCTGAATCAGTGGCGGTAGCAACCAGCTTCCCGCCAGCAGCTTCCAAATTAACGGCAGTAAGAATTGGTCTTTGCTCTTTACTAGACGCCGCAAAAGCGGTTTGTTCGACAAGTTTCGAAAAATCACGACACAAAATATCAAACACCACACCGGTGGAATCTAAATCAACTTCGGGATATTCATCCGCTTTTATCGAATTGAGTTTGAAGCTGGATCTTCCGTCATCGATTTTAACAATTGTTTCATCAACCACTTCGATCGCTAATTCGTCGCCTTCCATTCTTCTAGCGATTTCGGTAATGATTTTACTAGCGACAAGAGTAGCGCCAAACTTAGCGTTTCGAATAATTTGTTTTTCGCCAACCATGTTCGGAACAACGGTGCTGATTGTTAATTCGTTGTTTCCACCAATTACAGTTAACCCTTTTTCGTTAAGTACTAATTTGAGATTCATTAAAAGAGGTACCGGTACCTTAGATCCGATTGCTTTTGCAGCTATCATTAAGCCCTTGAGCAAGTGTTCGCGATTAATAGTTAGTCTCATTTTTCTTCTCCTTAAGAATAAAGAATTAATAATTATGTCTGTGGATTTTGTGGATAACCCAATTGATTGTCTTAGTCCTTCTTTGTAATTGTATCACAACGAAACAGCTGTATGTATTATTTTTATATTATAAACATTACTTCTTTAAGCGCTTTTTCAAATCTTCAACCGCGGTTTGCAAACCTATGTCATTTTTCAACGCTTTATCCACTTTTTCAACAGCGTTCATCACCGTCGTGTGGTCCTTGCCTCCGAACGCTAGACCTATTTTGGTTAACGGTACGTCAAGAAGAGATCTAACTAGATACATTGCTATGTGTCTAGCCATCGCTATTTGGCTGGTGCGTATTTTCCCGGTAAGTTGAGAAGGAGTTAAATTGTAGTAATCTGCAACAATGTTGATGATTTTGGTTTCACTAAGTTTGGTTTTGGTGTCTTTAACATCGATCAGCGATTGAACAGATTCGATAGCGATCCCCATGTCAATATGAGCGGTTGGTTTGATGTTGATCGTATAAAAAAGAAGACGGTTAAAAGCGCCCTCTAATTCGCGAACGTTTTTAGAAAATTTTTCAGCGAAAAAAGTCAGCACATCTTCGTCGAAATTAGCGATATCAAGGCCGTTTGCCGAGATTTTTAGTTTTAAAATGTCGATACAAGTCTCGACATCTGGAGCGGCGATATTAACTGTTAATCCAGCATTAAAACGCGAGACCAAACGAGCTTCAACGCCCTGTAATTCGCTTGGATGCTTGTCGCTTGTTAAAACAATTTGCTTTCCGGCATTAACCATTGATGAAAAGATGTAGAAAAACATTTCCTCGGTTTTAGATTTGTTTGCTAAAAACTGAATATCGTCGATAAGTAAGACGTCGATTCCTTTAAAATAATCTTTTAAGTTTTCACCTTCTTTATCACCAGTTACGTATTTAATGAATTCTTCGAAAAAATCTTCGGTAGAAAGATACAAAACTTTACTTACGGGCGCGTTTTCCTTTATATAATTACCAATAGCGTGGAGAAGGTGGGTTTTACCTAAACCAGACTGAGAATAAACAAAAAGAGGATTATATAACTTACCGGGAGTTGAAGCAATCATGAGTGCGGCTTGATAGGCTTCCCGATTTGATGAACCAACGACGAAATTATCGAAAGTTAATTTAGAGTTAATGTATGAACTTGCGAAAAAAGTTGGTTTTGACGGAGCTTGTTTAACAACGGCTTGAACTTCGTTTATTTGGACAAAGCGTAATTTGAAATCAGTTTCCGTACATTCGCGAACGACACCAGTTAACATATCGAGGTACTTGGTTGAGAGTAAATTCGCGGCAAGGCCGGAGTTGACAACAACAACCATCATGTCGCCTTCGATACTGTGAATGTAAGAACCACTTAAGAACGTATCATAGATACGTGCATCGTTGATTCTACCTTTTGTGCTATCGAGGATCCTGTCCCATAATTTAGTGATTTCTGAAATCGAGCTCGTCATAATCGAATCCTCCAAGTACATAAAAATATAACATATCCACAGGTTAAAAACACCCGAAAATAGGTGAAAATTTTGTTTTCCACAAATTGAGGCTAAAAACAACACAACCAGTGTGGCAAATTAGTTCTCCACAAAATAGAAATGTGGAAAACTTGTGGATAAGGTTTTGTGGAAAGGAGAATGTGGATTTTGTTGACGACTATCCACCGTCACACCACGTTATCAACAACAAAAATAGCCGATACAGTCGATTGTATTTTTCCTTTTCAACACACAAAAATCAAACAATACACGGTATGTGGAATCGATTATTACTATCTACCGCTCACCGATATCTATTGCACAAACAACTGCGTGATAGTGGAAAGAACGTCTGTTGTGTAACTACTGATTAGAAAAGTCGCACGCGCCCCTTTATTTAATTGACTTAATATACATTAAACTATATAATCATTTCGCGTAATCACATACGAGGAGAACAGATTATGAAAAGAACATATCAACCCAGCAAGAAAAAACATTCTGCTGTCCACGGTTTCCGTGAAAGAATGAAAACCGCTAACGGTCGTAAAACATTAGCCAGACGTCGCGAAAAAGGAAGAGCGGTTTTATCCGCTTAATTATTTTGGTTTTACCCAAACAAGGGAGACAAACGTGAAGAGGCAGTACCGAATCAGAAAATCCGAGGACTTCCATCGCATCATTCACGCGTCACGTTTTGTTAAAAACCAATTCTTTGTAGTTTATTTTCAACCAAACGAACTAAAAAGTTCGCGAGTGGGC
>JAAZFR010000141.1 GCA_012971835.1 Erysipelotrichia bacterium | reverse complement strand
GGCGTGCCCCATCGAAAAAGTCTTGCGGGGCAAAACATCGCCACTAGCGATGTAATCAAATAAATCACCTTTGGTGAGCGAAGGCATCGCAATGGCGATTGAGCCTGGATGTTTATCGGCTACCTCATGGGTGTGATTTAGGTCGTGAATATAATCGACGGTAACGCCGGGATTATTTCTTAAATACTGATCAATATAGTCTTGAATTAGTCGATAGGCCATTGGAGCGTTGCTCGGAATTAGTAATGGCACTTCGCCATCTTCTTTACTATAAATGTGTGTGTTATATGATCCTTGAACGGCTTTGCGAAGGCCGGAAACAAAGTCATTTTTAACATTAAAAACAACGCGGTGAATTGGTTCAAACTCGAGTCCTTTGTCATATAAATTAATGGCTTCAACCAACGCAAAACGAGCTGGATGAACTTTTCGTTCTTCGGGCGTCAAATCGCCTTTAATGCGATCCCAATGTGCTTTCGCGGTCGCCAAAGAATGATTTCCATCACCGACAACGAACATCAACCCATTGCCATTTTCTTCGGTGAGGCGTGTAAAGGCATCAATGATTGGCTGCGTATCTTTGATTTGATAGCCACGCAAATGACCACCATTTTGATTCAATTCAAAATCATAGACAAGCGGCAATTCTTTACGCTTCTCATATAACCCTTCGACAATTTGCTTTTTATGATCATCAAATAGGAATTGAACGTGTGTTAATTCGACTGGCGCGTTCTCGCGAATTTTAAGCCGAGGAGGAATTCGCTCGACAATCGTCGCTTCTGTCGCCCGTATTAAAGCTTTCGTTCCTTTTTGATAAGAATACGCCTCAAGATCAACGGAAATAACAAGGCCTAGCCTTCTCTTAGTGTGCGGTGTTTCCCGTTCGACTAAGATGAAACAATCTCCAACATCTTTCAGAACTTCTTCTTTTAAATAAGTTTCGATGTGGCGATTAATGCCGTCTATATATTCTTTTTCATTAACAATAGTTAAATAAGCTTCGGGAAAAATCATGTGATAAGTCGATGGCTTCTCACCAATTTTTGTCTTTAGATCATCCCAGTACTCACGTTGGCTCGTAAATTGATCACAAGCAATAACGGCGAAGGAATTCATATCAATTCCATCTTTGGGAAGCAAAATGCGCGGCGGACGAATCGGATTAACAATTTTCATTATTAAATGACACCTTCTTGGAGCATTGCATCATAGACTTTAATAAATCCGGCAATATTGGCACCTAATGCCAAGTTAGTCGGTTTTCCATACTTGGTGGCCGTTTCATGACATTTACGGAAAATATCTTTCATGATTTGTTCAAGTTTTTGATCAACTTCTTGATATGTCCAGGAAAGGTGCATGGCGTTTTGGCTCATCTCCAAGCCGGAAACAGCGACACCGCCTGCGTTACTGGCTTTGCCAGGAGCAAACAAGATGCCGTTTTCATTGCAATAGCGAATTGCTTCGACTGTCGTTGGCATATTCGCGCCTTCAACAAGCATATAACAACCACCAGCTTTTAGTTTCTTGGCATCTTCAATGTCAATTTCGTTTTGTGTCGCACATGGAAGAGCGATGTCACAAGGCATACCCCACATTTCTTTGGGGTTATTGACGAATTTGGCGTTGGGATAATGTTTAAGATATTCAAGAGAATATTCTCCCTTTTCTTCCGAGAGACGATCAACGAGTGGTATGTCTAAACCTTTTGGATCATAAACAAAACCGTTGATATCAGACATAGCTACTACTTTCGCACCTAAGGCTGCCGCTTTAACGGCCGC
>JAAZFR010000140.1 GCA_012971835.1 Erysipelotrichia bacterium | reverse complement strand
GTTAGTTGCAAAAACGACTTACGGCGCAAATTACAAAAGTAGGAATGCAAAATGAAAAAATCACTAATCTTATTACCTTTAGTCGCTCTATTTTTGGTAGGTTGTAACGGAGATAATAACGATGGTCCTTTACCACCTCCCGTTGTTGTTGATCCTAATAATGAGCAGCTTAGTGGCCAACCCAAAGATGGCGACATCATCAAAATCATTCACATGAATGACACGCATGGCGCGATTGAATATTTGCCTGACGCAAATGAGCCCGGCATGGCTCGTGTCGCCGGCTATGTGAATGCGAAGAGAGCCGAAGAAAAAACTGATGTTGTATTAGTCTCTTCCGGTGATATGTTTCAAGGCAGCCTTGATTCGAATATTAATCAAGGCAAACTGATGATTGATATTATGAAAGAAATGCGCTTTGACTCGATGTCGATTGGCAATCATGAGTTTGACTGGGGTCCCGATGTTTTAAGCGATAACGCTGCCTATGCGATGAATTTAGAAGAAGGAGATTGGGCTTTTCCTTTCCTCTCTGGCAATATTTTAAATCCAGAAGGACAATACGATTTTGGATACCTTTCCACAACTTTTAATCGCGGCGGTGCCCGCGTCAGCGTTATTGGTTCAATCGACTCAGGTGTCTATAATTCAATCGATGCCGCTGTTGTCGAAGGTTTTTCCTTCGAAAATGCCACTAACATGGTTATTGCTGAAGCCGAACGCCTTCGTGTCGCTGGTTCGGACATAATTATTTATTCAACTCACGATGCCAATAAAGAAGTCGATAGCAAAATCGCCCTATATGTCGATGCCGTTTTTACTGGCCATAGTCACTATGATTCAATTGCGACGATGGTTGGTGCTGACTCTAAAGTCGTTCCTGTCATCGAATCATTTGAAAATGGAAAAGTGCTCGGCGAAGTAGACTTTGTCTATGATGCCGAAAGCGACTCCTATCAATTAGATTCGTATAAAAACATTAATCCCTTAAGTGTCACACCTCTTGTCGAGGATGAAGGCGTAAAAGCAATTTACGATTTGTATCTTGATTCTCCCGTTCAAGATGGACCAGTATCATCGGATAGTCTTCGTGCTTTAAAAACTGACAAAATCGGAGAAATCACAAGCGAATCAGATTTTGCCAGTGGCGATGTGATCAGTTCCAGTAATGTTAGAAAAATGTTTATCATTGCCCAATTAGAGGCCTATATTGATGAATATGATGTCATCGCTTCATCATATAATGAAGCTCGTTCATCGTGGGCAGTTGGCGACATCACTTATTCGGATATTTATAAAGCCTTCCCTTTTGACAACGCAACTGTTGTCGTTGAGGCGACTGGCTCGCAACTTAGAAGATGGAATACAGCTATGGAATTCGCCGCGGGAAACGATAAATATTCTTTGACCCCTAGTACAATGTATCGAGTGGTTACTTCCTCATTTGTCATTAACAATAAAGAGTCCTATAATTACACAAGCATTGTTCACACTGATGAAAACTTATTCCAGCGCCACGTTTTTTATCAAGCGTTTATCGATGCAGGCGCACCCAATCCTTGGGGTTAGTGTTACATAACATTAATAACTTGTTCATTTTTAAAATTTATGCAACCATAATTCAAAAGAGGTAGCACAATGGTTAAGCGCATTTTTGGTATTATCTTCGCTCTAGTTGGACTCGCCGCCATTATTGTCGCAATTATTTTCGGTATTCAAGCTGTTCAGGAACTACTAGCATACATTAAAGGTGGTATCGATCCACTTGTGCCACTTGCCTTTATCATCTTCATTGTTATGGTTGGTGTTTGGGTGGCTTTATTCATCATTGGTGTTGTCATCTTTATTCCAAGCCTCATTGTTGCAATTAAGGGACCGAAAAAGAAAAAAGAAGTTAGATGAGTTATTCGTGGGTTTCGTTTATTAGAAATGTTGTTTTATAATATGAATAATGAACGAAAAGAAAGACAGCAATAATCAAAGTATTTCTTCTGATAAGTCCTCCCAAGACGAAATTATATTCAAAAAGAAAGGTCGTTGGATTTCCTATATCCCGGCCTTTTTTATTGCTTTAATGACTGTGACTATTCTCATCCTGATTATCATTGGGGCAATGAACACTACCGATGAAGATGATAATGACCAAGCCCGCTTAATTCATACTCTTGATTGCACGAGCGAAACAGCGAGTTTTGAAGGTTACTATTCATATGTTCCTTTTGCGTTGGAAGAACCCGTTTTCGTTTTCGAACAAGGCTTTCGCTGGGAAACACTGAACTCAATAATTCGCGTTTCTGTAGCCAGCTATCAAGAGGCAATCATGTTTGAAATCGAATTTGGTATATTCAATTTTAAAACCTACACCGAAGATGAACTACCAAGCGATAACTATGTTATCGAAGCTTTCGATGAAAACGAGGAAGTGGTTGGCGATGATCAGATTGAAAGCGCAACCGAAGGACTAAATTTTCAAAGCACTTTTCAAAACGATAATATAACCCATCTCGACGTTATCTTTAATAGCCCGATATTAGAAATTGATAACCAGGCGACCTGCGGATATTTATACGTTAAGAAATTAACTCTTTACGATGTTTAAAAATTAAAGGTAGTAAAAATAGAAATATAGTTTTTGAAATGGAGAAAATTCTTTAATATAACGAATTGTCTCGCCGGTATCCGGGTCGGTTGTCTCGTCGACATCGGGGGTATCGACATATGATGAAACGCCCTGATTACCTAGCATCTTCAAGTAGAGGTTGTTAATCCACGTTGCAAGATTGTCGAGGAATTTAAACTGCGCCCAGTATTGACGAGTATAAATGAAGTCGCTACGAATCTCGGGCGATAACGAATTATATATTTCATTATATTTCTGATTATCTCCGACATAATTAGCCAAAGAGATAATACTATAAAAAGTCGTGAAATAGCCTGAATATCTTAGATAAGGATCGTCGCTATTAAGTAAGATGTAAGCTGCTACCAGATTTGCATCTTGTTCGCGCATTACCCCTTTTGAATGAGCGATCTCGTGTGCCATGGTTGAAGCTAGCTGCGAATCAGTTGTTAAATAATTGATATTCGGCTCAGTAGTTGGGGCAAAGGAAATGCCGGTGATATTAAATTCTCGAAAGAGAAATGAAAGAAACATAGATTTGACCTTTGAAGTATAAGCGGTGAAATAATCGGATTCAAGGCGGCTATATTCGATTTTTAACAACTCGCTTATCTCGCTAATTGTATAAGGTCTAATGACTCCGCCCTCGTCACTAAAATCGAGGGCTGATGCGCATTCATTAAAATCATCACGAAAGTATTCGACAATATCGACGTATTCGCTATTTTCCACTTGTTGCTCATATTGGGGGATATCGACTGGAGAACGACCATATCCCACCCCGGCCGTTGAAAAATAGTAAGTGATGGTGGAGGTAACTACAACCAATAATGTCAAAGCTTTATTAACGCCGGCTAAACCTCTTTTTTTGCTCCAATCAATGATTATCAATATTATTAATGTGATAATTGCAACTCCGAAAAGAATAAAAAATACTTCAGCAATTGAAAAGGGTATTAGACTTACAACTGGGCCGAAGGCGCTTTGAAGGAAGCGATAATAAGTGCGTGTCCAAAATTCAGCCGAGTTTTCGAATAGGCGAATAATAATAAAAGCAAAAAACAATAAAATGACGGCCGCTAATACGTAAATCTTTGTAAAGATTGCCTTCCTAAGCTTGTCCTTTTCGTTCATGGCTATATTATATGTTATTCCTAAGCAAAATTACTTCTTGGTCTTTTTGCTTTTCGCTAACTCTGCTTTTTTGGTAAGTAAGTCATTAACGGTGTCTTCCATGGTGTTATGAAAAGGACGAATCGAAAATCCAAGTTCTCGGATTGCTAATGAGTTAGAGAAGTTCGAGTTGGACACAAGTGTATTCATAGAATATGCCGTGAAAATTGGTGGCTGCCGTTTAATTTTTGACCAAAGAAGGGCGAGGGGTGCGAATAGTTTTACAAACCAAATTGGGAGAATATGGCGAATTTTTTTTATTTTGGCGATTCGGCAAGCCATTTCAATAATTTCATAAACAGTATGATACTCACCAGAGAGAAGATAAGTCTTTCCGTTTTGTCCTTTTTCTGTTGCTTTAATAATTCCATCCGCAACGTCGCGGACATCAACAATGTTGTAACCACCTTTGACAATTGAAGTCAACGATCCATCAAGAACGTTATTAATAACGGCAGTAAAGTGTCCATTCATTTCGTCGTTAGGTCCGATAATGCCAGAAGGGTGAACGATAATGCCGTTAAGACCATCATTACAAGCATCGATGACATATTGACTTGCCTCGGCTTTCGTTTTTGCATAAAAGCCGTTTACTTCCTCCGGATTAAAACTTGTCTGTTCACTGATTATCTTATTTTTCGGTAGTTCCTT
>JAAZFR010000139.1 GCA_012971835.1 Erysipelotrichia bacterium | reverse complement strand
CTAATCGTATGAACTATTTCACAATTCAAAAAGCGGCTGTAGGTTTTGCTCTTTATTTGCTAAACACATTTGCGAATGCCCAAGAATTAGGTGTGGTTATTTCTCACGATAATCGGCGCATGTCACGGGAATTTACTATGCAAATCGCTGGTATTTTTTCGGAAATGGGCATTAAATGCTATATTTTTGATAGTTTACGTCCTACGCCGGAATTGTCTTTTGCCGTTCGTTACAAAAAAGCCTGTGGTGGCATAATGATTACAGCATCTCATAATCCTAAGGAATATAATGGTTTTAAGGTATATGACGAACATGGATGTCAGTTGGTGCCAGATAAAATTAATAAACTAATTAAGATGATTGATGGCCTTCCTAATGAACTAGATTTAGCGATATCAAGTAGTTCGAAGAAAGGTGTTATCGAAGTGCTGAGTCCGGATGTTGATGATGAATATGTTCGGCTCGTTAAGCAAATACAACTCAATCCTAGCTTGCCAAAAGAAGGTTTTAAAATTGTCTACACGCCCAATCACGGAACGAGTTATGTAAACGCCATGCGCATCTTTGAAGATTGCGGTTATGAAATTTATCCAGTTTTATCGCAAATTGAACCAGATCCCGATTTTAAAGGAACGCTTTCACCTAATCCTGAGGATAAAAATAGTTATATTGAACCAATCAAACTCGCCAAGGAAATTGGTGCTCAGTTCATTGTTATGACTGATCCTGATGGTGATAGAGTTGGCGTCAGTTATTTGTCGAGCAATGGTAAATACGAACTGCTTACTGGCAATCAATCAGCGGCTCTTCTAATCGATTACTTACTTAGTCAGCGTAAGAAATATGGTCTATTAGCAAAAAACGGCGTTTTTTACGATACAATTGTGTCATCTGATTTAGGGAGGACCATTGCCAAAAACTATGGCTTGAAAGTCGAAACCTTTTTAACTGGTTTTAAATTCATTGGCGACCGCATTCAATACTATCTTGAAAATGATGGACCAACTTTTGAATTTGGATATGAAGAAAGTTATGGATGCCTTATCTCTCCATTTGCTCGTGATAAAGATGGTATTCAAGCAATATTAATGTATTGTGAAATGGCTCTTTATCACCATCTTCAGGGTGTAACCTTGGATGTTGTTTACGATGATATTCAAAAGAAATACGGCTATCGCCTCGACGTCTCATATTCGGTTGCATTTAAAGGATCGGCGGGCATGACTAAAATGAGAGATATAATGGGCAAGTTGAGCAATCAAGACATTAAGAGTTTGAATGGGCATCGTGTTATTGAAATGCGCGACTATGTAAGAAGCGTAGTCATCAGTGAGAGAGGCGAAGAAAAAATCGCTTTACCGAAGGCCGATGTCGTTACATTACTTTTAGACGATGAATCAAATATTACCGTTCGCCCGAGTGGCACTGAACCTAAATGCAAATTCTATTTTGGAGTTAAAGGGACAAGCGCAGAGACTATAAAAATAATCCCCAATCTTTTGTTTGTTGAACTTAAGGAAAAACTAGATATCTAAAGAATTTATTCTTGAAATTGCTTGTCATAGGTATATGATAGAAAGGGTTTTATGAAATATTTACTTGTCACGATTATTAAAAATAACGAACGGGCCCATCGCCTTTTCGAAAAGCTCAATCATCTGAAAATCAAAGGCACAGTTTTACCATCGACAGGTTTAAACCATGCTTTGATGGAGTCCAATATTAATCATCCACCGATTTTCGGAGGCTCTCGATATTTAGTTGAGCAAGAATATGAGTCTAATTCAACAGTTATTATTGTCATTGATGAGTCGAAACTCGAAATAACTCGTTCAACAATTAAAGAGATGACAAACAATCTTGAGGATGCATTTATGTTTGCGGTTCCGCTTGATCATTACGAAGGCAGCGAAGTTTAATGGAATACTTAAATATCACTTTAATCCTCGGGCTCGCAATGGCGGCGGGGCTGCTTTCAACAAGATTAATGCGTTTATTGAATTTGCCCAACGTGACAGGATATTTAGTTATCGGACTTCTTTTGGGTCCATTCATCGGTCACTTATTTACAGCCGAAACGATTGAGCATTTTTCGATTATTAGCGACATCGCTTTAGGATTTATTGCTTTTAGTATTGGCTGTGAATTTAAAATTTCTTCTTTACAGAAAATCGGCAAGAAAGTAGTTATCATCACTATTTTTCAAGCTTTAATGACCGCCTTTATCGTTTCGGTGGCCATTTTCGCCTTTACTCAAAATGTTGCTTTAGCCCTGTCGCTTGGCGCGATTGCCACAGCTACCGCCCCAGCTGCAACATTAATGGTCGTTCGGCAATACAAAGCCAAAGGACCAATCGTTGATACCTTGCTTCCCGTTGTTGCTTTTGATGATGCGATTGGGTTAATAGTTTTTTCGATATTATTAGCAATCTCTAAAGTGGTGGCAACCAATAGTGGACTATCATTTGAAGCTTTAGTCTTAGCGCCTCTGATTGAAATTCTTCTCTCACTAGCAATCGGTGCGGCTTTAGGAGCGCTTTTGGCTTTAGTTATGCGCTTTTTTAAGTCGCGTGCCAATCGTCTGAGTTTGATGATTGCGACTGTTTTTCTTGGTGTTGGTGTCACGGCTTTGTTCTCGGTTTTTGATTGG
>JAAZFR010000138.1 GCA_012971835.1 Erysipelotrichia bacterium | reverse complement strand
TTTAAAATATCACGTAGTGTCATCGTTGTCGGTGTTATCAATCATATTGAAATTTGGGACGCTGAAGCTTGGTATAATTATCTTAAACAAAACGAAAAAGATTACGAAGCCAAGGCCGAAAAACTACCCGTCCAATAGCCTATGGACCAGCACATACCTGTCTTATTAGATGAAGCCATATCCGCTCTTAATGTCAAAGCAAATGGCATATATGTCGACCTTACGTTAGGAAGAGCAGGGCACGCCAGCGAAGTGTTAGCCCGTCTCAACCGCAAAGGGAAACTCATCGGTATCGATCAAGACATTCATGCGATCGATAATTCGAAAATCACCCTTTCTAAAATCGGTAGTAACTTCGAGACAGTACACGAAAACTTTCGTAACTTCAAAGAAGTTCTATACACACTCAACATTCAAAAAGTTGATGGGATCTTGATGGATCTCGGTGTCTCCTCTCCTCAATTCGATGATTCGGAGCGCGGCTTCTCGTATCGCAGCAACGCCCGCCTTGACATGCGAATGGATGAGCGCAATTCATTAACGGCCTATGAGATTGTAAACACTTATAGTGTCACGGACTTGACGCGCATCTTTGGAGAATATGGCGAAGATAAATACGCTTATCAAATCGCTAGGAAGATTGCCGAAACGCGCATTAATGCCCCCATTGAGACGACTCAGCAACTTGTCGACCTCATCAAGTCGGTTAAGCCGATGAAGGAACTGGCTAAAAAAGGACATCCCGCCAAGCAAATATTTCAAGCGTTGCGTATCGAAGTAAATGATGAACTGGGAGCCCTGGAGACCACGATTAAGGACGCACTTAAACTCCTAAATGTCGGTGGTCGGCTAGTTGTAATTTCCTTCCAATCGCTTGAAGATCGTCTAATTAAAGAAGCCTTTCGCAAAGCGACAGTAATCGAAGGAACAAGACGCAATGTCTTTTCTCTTCCGAGTGAAGAAGAAATGCCAAAATTCCGTCTTGTCAACCGGAAAATCATCATTCCATCAGCCAAAGAATTAGTTTATAACCCTCGTTCACATAGCGCTAAACTTCGAGCCATCGAAAGAATCAAGGAATAGAAATGAAAGACAAACTTGTCAAATTTAATCGCAAAGCACCATATTATCGCTTTAAAAGAGCGTTAGTTATCTTTTCGATTTTGGCATTAGTTGCTGTCGCTGTTTCTATCCCCCTAAGTCTAAAGATTGCTGCCAGCCAAGCTGAGGCAAATCAAAACGATATCACCGAATTGGTCGACGAATAAAACTGATCATCATGGACGGACCCCCCTCCATCCGAGCTGCATCAATGATGCGGCTTTTTATTAACTTAGTTCTTTTCTAGGACAATTTTATATAAATTGCCTTTGCTACATTCTAACTTTATATATATAATATAATTCAGAATAATCACTATATGGAAAAGCCTACTGCCGCTTTAGAAATATCCTCAGCCGAAATTAAATTAGTTGTCGGCTATGAACTCGATGGACAACCCATCGTTCTTTACGCAATGCGTAAGCCTATCGATGCTTTTGTCGAACGCGGTCAAGTCGTAAATCTGATTGGTTTAATTGAGGCCCTGCGCGACATCAAAGAAATTAAAGATGCAACCGCAAAATTAAAATTGACTATTTCTGAAGCAATTTTGTTGCTTCCTCCATTGGGTCTAGAGGTGTATCAAAGCGATAAAACGACTAATGTCGTATCGCAAACAGGCACTGTCGAAGCAATTGACATTTTGAATGTCATCTCTTTAGTTCGCAAAGAAGTCGTTCCTCATGGCGGACAAATTGTCGATATTATTCCTGATGCCTTTGAACTCGATAATGGGCGTTCTTTCCCTAACCCACCGATTGGTGAAAAATCAAACTCTCTTTCCATTTCGGCTAAAATTCATGCTCTTCCTTACTCAGTTATTGAAAATTTCCGGAGATCTTTTAAAGAATCCGGCATAGCCATTAAACGCGTTTTTGTCGGACCACATGCGGCTAGTTATCTATTTACTCAAGATCTCGAATTGCCAACTTCATATTTATATGTTGATATGGGGGCAGAGGTCACGACGATTAGTTTGATTGGCAATAAATCTCTTTTTGCCTCAATCTATTTTGAAAAGGGCGGCAAGGATTTAACAATGTCGATTATGCGAAACTTCAACCTGCCTTTTGAGGAAGCGGAAAAATTAAAGAGACGATACGGAATCGATCATCGTTTGATGTCTTTTCACCCAACAATTGCCAAAAGCACCGATTTAGATGGTCAGGAAATTGAATATGCCACCAGTGATTTAAATACGATAACTGAAGAATTTGTTTCTGATTATTTGCTGTCTTTAAAACAAGCGATAAATTCGCTCATGGCTGGATATGATAAAAAATATTTAAAAATTCCCATGATTGTCAGCGGTGGACTCGCTCGTCTGAATGGCTTTGATGAAATGATTAGCGAAGCATTTCCCGATAATAAAATCCATTTTACTATTCCAAAAGCTATTGGCGCTCGCCATCAAACATATGTCAATGCTCTTGGTGCGATTCTCGCCAATAACCGTTATCAAACTTATCTTGAAGAAGAACGACCAGTCGTCACGACCTTGACTCGCGGAAGTAAAGAAGGCAAGGAACGCAAATAGGAGGCCTAATATGCAAGTAACAGATTTAGATAATTTCGAACCAATCGCCCGCATCGTTGTCATCGGTGTTGGCGGAGCCGGGAATAATGCTGTCAATCGTATGATTGATGAAGATTTAGGTGCTGTCGAATTTTACGTCGCTAATACCGATCGTCAAACTCTAGCGACCTCTAAATCGCGCAACCGCCTCGTGCTAGGCCCGGCTGTGACAGGTGGATTGGGTGCAGGTGGTGAACCAAGCATTGGCCGCGAGGCTGCCATGGCGTCCGTCGAAGACGTTCGCAAAGTTGTCAAAGGAGCCAACATGGTCTTCATTGCTGCCGGTATGGGTGGAGGCACTGGTACTGGTGCAGCGCCTATCGTCGCGCAAGTTGCCCGTGAAGAGGGTGCTTTAACGGTCGCGATTGTCACGCGTCCCTTTACCTTTGAAGGTAAAAGGAGAATTGCTAATTCCGTCGAAGGATTGAATGAACTTAAAGATGCCGTTGATGCGATTATTATTGTTTCTAACGACAAATTATTAATGGTTAGTGGTACACAGCCAATCTCTGAAGCTTTTGCCGAATCGGATCGCGTTTTAGCTCAATCGGTCAAAACGGTAACCGATTTGATTTTAATGCCAGCGGTCATCAATCTTGACTTTGCTGATGTGCGCAATACTTTAAAAGATTCCGGCATCTCGTTAATTGGTTTTGGCTTAGGTCAAGGACCTAACCGTGCCCAAGAAGCCGCTCAAAACGCGATTAATTCTCCTCTTCTTGAGGCGAGTATTAATGGTGCGCGTCGAGCGATATGCTCAGTAACCTGCGGTCCTAATGTCAGTTTATATGAAGCTCAAGAAGCCGTCGATTTGATTATTGAAGCCGCCGGCAACAATATCGATGTTAAATTCGGTGTGGCCATCAACAATCAGTTAACCGATCAAATTCTCGTTAGTGTTATCGCAAGTGATTTTACCGAAGAATTTGATTTTACTAGTGTTCCGACTTATAGCGCCCAACAAGCAAGACTTCAACGCCCTGAAGTCGAAAAGAATAATGGCGAATCAAATAAAAACACCAAGGAAGAGCAAGAAGAAAGCGATGCAAGTGAGGCCGTCAGTGAAGACTCGATTTTGCCAAGCTTTTTAAAGAGTAAGCACATTGAGTAAATATCTTTCTTATCTCGGCATAAGAAGGGCGATTCTTTTTTCTTTGAGCTTTGTTTTATTGCTTTCGGCTTGTAATGATAATCCATCAACTGATACATCTGGATCTTTTGATTCAGGTTCGGACCCCGGTCCAGGATACGAAGACTATTATAATGGTTACTATGATTCTATTGAATCATGGATTGATGGAGATGATTTGCGTGAGCAACTAAGAACTTTAGTTAATACTGGTGTTAATCTTGTCGATTTTAATAACAGTTCTAATATTTGGGCAGTTAATCAACTAGCCGATGAAACGTTAGATAATTA
>JAAZFR010000019.1 GCA_012971835.1 Erysipelotrichia bacterium | reverse complement strand
ATGATTTTTCAATTTCTACCGATGGCATCGTTTTTAACCCTATTTGTGAAGGACTTGCGCAAATAAGCGAATCGATTTCTTCGCTTTATCTCCAACTCCGGACATTAAGCGTCCAAGAGGGAGATACGAAACGGGAATGGGTTCCGGAAGAGGACTTTCCTGGATTAGTGGCTTTACTCACATCTTATAGTCAAGAACTCCAATCGTTATTCGATTTAGCCCAAGTGTATAATGGTTCGAGTTTTACCAATCAAGGCAGTTCGTATATTCAAAGTGCCTACCAAACATTAAATTCGTTACTAAAAAAGCCACAATATCTTCCAAATAATAATGCGACTCTCGCCGAAGGCTCGGGATCGATTTCGCAAAATATCTCGGCAGCGTCTTTATATTATTCCGACGCTAGTGTTAGTTTTGATAAAATTTTTCTAGCTGGTATTAGTGACAAAAAAGTTTATCAAAAGAAAAGTGGTTTCTATGCTTTTTGGGAAAGCATCCGTCGCTTCTTTATTAGTTTTGGATCGACGGCGACATATCAAGAGGACGATGCTTTAGAAGTTTGGGTTAATCGACCAACGATGTATGTTGATTTAATGCAAGATCTCGCGGATTCAACTTTTACTCAAGAAACAGGGATAAAAGTTAATTTCCGTCGGCTTGCTGATGAAGGCAAAATTATTCTTTCATCTGCCGCTGGTGCTTCGCCTGATGCGGTCTTTGGACTAAGCAACTGGTTGCCATATGAACTTGGGATTCGCGGATTAACTTACAATTTACGTCAATTTGATGACTATAATACGGTGATTAAATCTTTTGCTCCTGGCGCATTAATTCCTTTAGTTGCCGATAATATCGGCCTTGGCTTGCCGGAAACTCAAGATTTTTACGTGACTTTTTATCGAACCGATATTGCCTCTTCGCTTGGATTTAGCATTCCAAATTCTTGGGAAGAAATCATTGATCTTCTGCCGAATCTTCAACGGAAAGGCATGAATTATTACATCCCGCTTTCAAGTTCGGTGGCGGCTAAATCACTTATGACAACTGCCCCATTTATTCAACAAATGGGTGGCAATTTATTTCGCTATGAATCAGATGGAACTATCGTCACAGCTCTTGATGAAAGCACTGGCATTAATTCAGTTAAACTCATGACTGATTTATACTTGCTCTATGGTATACCACTTCAAGTTAATAACTTTTTTGAAAGTTTCCGAAATGGCTCATTACCGATTGGAGTTTCGACAGTCGAAACTTATCTTAAACTGCAATATGCGGCCCCAGAACTCAAAGGGAAATGGGATATCGCCCTCGCCCCAGGCATGAAAAATAGTTCCGACGAGATTGTTCGCCATTATGCGGGTAGCGCTAGCTCCTGCATCATCATGGATAATGAAGAACGCACGACCCCGAGTTGGGAACTGCTTAAATGGTGGCTTTCCGATACGATTCAAACAGAATTTTCTAATAATTTGCGCAAAATGTATGGGGCCGAGTACATTTACAACTCGGCTAATCTACAAGCCTTTCAAAATTCGACTCTACCCGAAGCGCACAAAGCAATTGTCCTTGAGCAATGGGAGTATTTAAAAGAATATCCACGCGTTCCCGGTTGGTATATGTTAGAACGTGAACTTTCCAATACTTGGAATGATGTCGTTTTGCGAGGAGCGAATGTTAGAACTTCCCTTGATGAAGCGGTCGTTATTATAAATCGTGAAATTCGCCGTAAACTAGTGGAGTTTGGATATATATCTAAAGCGGGAGAAGTTCTTAAGCCTTATGTGATTGCAGATATCGACGATATTAAAGAGTGGCAACAAGCAGGATGAAAAAGAAGTTAGTTGGCGGTTATAAACCCCAAAAAAAATCGACGACGTCGGTACAAGGAAATAAATGGTCCTTATTATTAATGGCCCCTTATTTAATTGGTTTTTTCTTGTTCATTATTCTTCCTGTTCTTGTCGCGATTGTTTTATCGTTTACCAATTTCGACTCGATTACTCGGCCGGATTTTGTTTTCTTCAATAACTATACCTACATGTTTACGGAAGATACCGTCTTCATGCAAAAGGTCTTACCTAACACAATTCTTTTTGCGGCTATTGTCGGTCCGACGAGTTTTATCCTCTCCTTCTTACTAGCTTGGCTGCTCGCCCAAGTTCCTAAATTGCCTCGAACAATTCTTGCTCTTTTAATTTATTCTCCATCGCTTGTTGGTGGGATTGCGATGCAAGTCGTCTGGGTTGTTATATTTAATGGTGATGCCAATGGATATTTAAACTCCTTTTTGCTTAATTCCGGACTAATTGAAGAACCGATTCAATGGCTACAATCGACCAAACATCTCTTTCCAATCATGTGTTTAGTTACAATTTGGGGAAGTTCAGGTGTTGGTTTCCTTTCGATGCTCTCAGGCATTCTTAATGTCGATAGCCAACTATATGAAGCGGCCTATATTGATGGGATGAAAAATCGCTTTCAGGAATTAATTCACGTGACGATTCCATCGATGAAGCCTCAACTTCTTTTTGGAGCGGTGATGGCGATTGTCAACACCTTCCAGGCTGGTGCCATTGGTGTTCAATTAAGCGGTTCAAATCCGACGCCGGATTATAGTGGACAATTAATCGTTAACCATATTGAAGATTATGGTTTTACCAAATATGAGATGGGGTATGCTTCGGCGCTTTCCTTTGTCTTACTTTTATTCATCTATATCACTAGTAAAATTGTTAACCGCATTTTAGGTACTGATGAACGAAAGAAAAAACTGCCTCCGAAGGATATTGATGAAAATATTCTTCCTAGTATGAAATTAAATAAAGAAGAGGAGGATTCAGCAAATGTCGCGGTATCAAGGCAATAAAGTTAATCCTTCGCACTTAGCGCTTTCGCAAATCAAGTTTTATCTTTTACTACTTCCAATGGCAATCTTTATGATGCTGCCCATTATTTATATTTTCACGACTGCATTTAAACCCGCTGATGAATTATTTAAGTTTCCTCCAGCCTTCTTAGTAGTAAATCCAACATTTGAAAATTTCAAAATGTTGTTTGAACGGATGGCAACGACCGCGGTTCCGGCCTCACGTTATCTCTTCAATTCGATTTTAGTGGCGGTTTTGACCGTTCTTCTGAGTGTGGTACTCGCAGTTACGGCTGGCTATATTCTTTCTAAAAAAGAATTCCGTGGAAAAAAACTACTATTTGAAATTAATACATTAGCCTTGATGTTCGTTCCGATTGCTGTTTCTATTCCTCGTTTTATTATTATTGTTAACTTAGGTTTAACCGATCAATTCATCGCTAATATTATGCCGATTATTGCCATGCCTGTTGGCTTATTTTTGATTAAACAAAACATTGATCAAGTTCCTGATTCTCTGATTGAAGCTTGTTATATGGATGGTGGACATGAACTCGATATTATTTTCCGCGTCATTATTCCGATGACCAAGCCCGCGATTGCCACGATTGCGATTTTGTCCTTCCAATCAGCTTGGGGAAATATTGAGGCTTCATCACTTTATATTAATAATGAGTCCTTAAAGACTTTTGCTTATTACATTTCCAGCTTCACATCCGGGAATACGGGTGGCATCGGCCAAGGTTTAGCCGCAGCAAGCGCTTTAATTATGTTTTTGCCTAACTTCATTATTTTCATCTTTATGCAGAGCAAAGTTATGGATACGATGGCGAATTCGGGAATCAAATAGAAAAAGTTATGGTTATTACAGCACTAGGAAAATTTATCAAATATGGGCAAACCTTTTTGAGCTGTTTCCTTTTGCTTACTCCTTATACCCCCCTAGATTCAGTTGAAATGGCATATGGGCCATCCGCGCCTTATGGGACGATGACTTTAGGTCCGAATAATCAACTGGTGGCAACACAAACAGCCTATGAACCGACCTCTTTAATAACTAGTGATTTTCAAAATCCTCAAGATCTTTGTTATGACCGATTTGCGAATCAATTATTAGTCGCTGATACGGGCAACTCTCGCCTTGTCGTCCTCGATACCGATGGTTCCTTGATCCGTGAAATTAGTGCCGAACTGACAACACCTACTGGTGTTTCTTTTGATGAGGAATATTATTATGTCGCAGATAAAGGGGCCAAAGTGATCAATGTTTATGACAAAGTCGATGGAACTTTATCACAAACAATAAAGCGACCAGAAACGCCATTGTTTGGACTTTCTTCTCCATTTGTTCCCACAAAAATTGCTGTTAATCCAAAAGGCATTTACCTCGTTTCGGAAGGTGCAACAAAAGGAGTTATTCAACTTAATTTAGAAGGTGAATTTATTGGTTATGTTGGGGCTAATCGAACGCCAATGAGTTTTGGCACTTTCCTTCAAGAAACTTTTTTCTCCGAGCAACAGCAAGAATCGATTTTAAAAGCCGCGCCGCCTTCACCGAGTAATCTTGCGTTTAATGAACAAGGCTTACTATATACAATAACTAACGGTGATGCTCATGCGCCGATTAAAAAGCTAAATACACTAGGCCATATTATTATGTCGCCAAGTTTTGTCGTTCCAAAAATATCCGCAGTGTCTATCGATCAGAGCAACAATATTTATGGTGTAACTTCAGATGGCCAAATAGTTATTTATGATAGTTATGGTGATTTGCTTTTCTTATTTGGCGAAGACAGCGAATATAGTGAACGGTTTGGTAATTTAAAATCACCGACGGCAATTACTCTTCTTGATAACCGGACTCTTTTTGCTTTAGATAGTGAAACGAATGCGATTGTGAGTTATGAAACGACCGATTTCGCCAATTTAGTTTTTGAGGCCGTTGATTATTACAGCGATGGTCTCTATGTTGAAGGAATGCCATTATGGGAAGAAGTTCTCGCTCTTAATGGTATGTTTATCCTGTCTTATCGCGCTCTAGCGGCCGCTAATATGAAATTAGGTAATTATGCTCTCGCTCTTGAACAATATCGTTTAGCCGAAGACAAAACCGGCTATTCCGAAGCCTTTTGGCAAATCCGTAATGAATGGATTCAAACTTATTTACTTAAACTTTTCCTCATTCTCTTTGCCCTAGTTATTATCGCCATCGCTATCAGAATCATTTATCGTCGCACGCGTCTCCTTGACAAACCCTCGCTATTATTACGGCGCGTAAAGCAAAATACATTCGTTCAACAAATGACGTTTGGTTTAAAGTTTCAAAAGCAACCGACGGATTCCGTCTATAAAATTAAGTACGAAAGTGGTGCGGGTGTTTTAACCGCCTCAATTCTTTATGTTTGGTTTATTGCTCTTCAAATTATCGGTATTTTCATGACAGGATTTTTGTTTTCGACTCGCAATGTATATAATACCCAAATTCTTGAACTTGTTTTCCTTTCGGTCGCTCCGTTATTTCTTTGGATTATCGCTAATTACTTTGTTTCGACGGTCAGCGATGGCGAAGGAAAATTAAAACATCTATATATTAGTACTATCTATTCTCTAACTCCTTATTTAATCGGAGCAATCCCGATCTTTTTACTTAGTCGCATCTTGACGCTTAATGAGCAATTTATTTATACTTTTGCGAATATAGTTATGTATGGTTGGTGTGCGGTCTTACTCTTTAAGAATTACCAAGAAGCTCATGATTATACTTTTGGAAAAACAATTAAGAATATTTTATTGACAGCCGTTTGTTTTGTTTTCTTCATTTTAGCGGCATACATTCTTTATATGCTTACCAAAGAGCTCTTTGACTATATCGCTCAAGTATTGCGGGAGGTATTTTAAATGAGACAGTGGATGAAACTTATTTCTCTTTGTTTATTAGGCGTTATTAGTTTAACGACAATTGGTATCAATGTTTGGGCTTTTGAAGACCTAGAGACAGTGGACAACACTTTATCACCAGAAGCAAACGTTGTCGAGCTTGAAAATGGCAATTTTCAGCTAAACTTCAATGAAGAAAATCTCTCCTTTAGCATCCTCGATACCCAAAATAATGTTACCTACTATTCAGGAAGAAGGGCACCGGATGATGGCATCGTTTCAGAGACTTGGTCGACCTTTATAACTGAAGGATTAACGATTGGATATTTTGCGGATAATCGTTTAGTCCAACGCTCATATTCATCACTTGACGGCGGCGCAACTTTTACATATTCAAATAGTAGTGTCCACATGTTTATCAACCTTCAAGACATTGCTGTCTCTTTAGAAATGATATTAACTATTGAACAAGATGGCGTTGTCACCATCGAGATTCCTGGCAATAAAATTATCGAAAGCAATCGTGAATTAGCAGTTTTAACGCATCTTATTCCCTATCCATTTTTTGCAAGTTCCTATGATCTGGTCGATGGATATATTTTCTTGCCTGATGGGGTCGGAGCCCGGATTGACTTAAGCACACCGACGATTGCCACCCGTCCATATTCTGAACGGGTTTATGGCGATGATATTGGAATCTTTGGACAAAATGGAGTGCTTAGGAATGCAAGTACAAATCCGATTAAAAAGATTTCTCTTCCCGTCTATGGAATTGGTTATCAAAATGAAGGTGGGGCTTTTACTATTATTAGTAAAGGTGCGGAATATGCTTCGATTAATGCCGCGGTAAAAGGCATCAATCGTCTTAACTATAATTATGCCTACACGCAATTTAATTATCGTGAACAATATTTTAAATATGTCGATAAAGCAGGTAATGGTTCGATGAGTTTGATGAACGAACCGCATATGTATGATATCGAACTGCGGATGAAATTATTAGGTCCCGGTGTTGAAATTAGCAATATGGCACGCTTGTATCAAAATTATCTTTTGAATCATCAGTATTTAACAAAAACAATCACCGATGATGAGGACTGTGGTCTTCGTCTGCAATTTTTGTTAGCAGATAATCAACCAAACATCTTTGGCAATCAAGAAAAAGTCGTAACAACACTTACCAAAATAACAAAATATGTGGAGGAACTGCAAAACCAAGATGTTCCGCCAATACAAGTTTCGGTTCTTGGTTATCAAGGCGGTGGATACTCGAATACTGATTATGGAAGTTTCTCGTTTGCCGGGAAAAACGCTGTCACTGGATATCGTGACTTATTACTGATTTTGAAGCAAAAAGGACTCACTTTCGCTTTTGACTATGGATTAATTCACACGAGTTCCCGAGGCTATAACGAGAACAATATTGCTAAAACGATATCCAATCAAGGAGTTTACGATTTTGATCATCTTACTTATAGTAACAATCCTGATCTCAAAAAACGCGTTTTGATGAATTATCCAAAAATCGAAGAGAAATATGGGTTAGATAGCCGCGAACTTCAAAAGTATATCTCATCCGATGTTCAAATTGACATTAATGATTTAGGACACGTCTTATATTCATCGCATTATGGTTATCAAGCGAGTCGGAGCGCGGTTATTAGTGATTATCAAAATTTGCTTTCAAAGTCGAACGTAAAAATTAACCTGACGACACCTTTTGCTTATCTTTTACCCTATCTTAATCAAGCGCTTGATTTTGAAACCGATAGCAGTGGTTTTTACATCGCAATGGAAGAAGTGCCATTTTATCCGATGATTTTATCGGGTTTTGTTCCAATGTATTCAAAACCGCTTAACCTACATTACAGTCGTCGCGATATCTTAGAACTCATCGACTACAATATTTATCCTAGTTTCTTACTTACAGAAACGGATTCCGTCGAATTATTTAATACTAATAGCCGTTATCTTTTTTCATCGATGATGGATACTTGGTTACCGAATGTTGTTACGACCTCAAAATTTATCGTTCAAGCTTTAATTAATGTTCGAGGGGCGCGAATTGTTAATCGGGTTCAGTTAGCTGCGAATGTTTATATGACCACTTATGATAACGACGTCTCCATAATTATAAATTATGGAAAAGCCGAATATATTAATGGCGAAGTGCAAGTGGCACCAGAAGGGTATGTGGTTCGTTAAATGAAAAACACATCAGTTAAAAAAATTCCCAAGAAGAAGAGCGAAATTTGGATTGCGCTCCTATTTAGTTCACTTTGGATTATTGGTTTTCTCGTCTTCTCGCTCTATCCGCTAATTCAATCTCTGCTTTTTTCCTTTAATCAAGTTAATGTGACTCCGACAGAAATTGTTCAGACAAATGTCGGCTTCGAAAATTTCCGCGCCGTGCTGTTTGATGATCCCGATTTCCGTAATGCCCTTCGAACTTATTTAATTCAAATGGTTGTTTATGTCCCAATCATCATTGTGGTTTCGCTGGTTATTGCTTTACTACTCAATACAATCCGAAAAGGCAAAGGTTTCTTTCGAACAATTTTCTTCCTGCCAGTCATTATTTCAAGCGGTCCGGTCATCAAACAATTTATCGATCAAGGAGTTGCCTCTTTTCCAGGTGGGCAAGATGTAATTAATATTGATGCATTAAATACGATGCTTCCGAGCTTTATGGTTGAAATCGCGACAACTTTTATCGATTCTTTCATCATGATTTTATGGTTTACCGGTATTGAAATTTTGATTTTCCTTGTTGGCTTACAAAAATTGGATAAGAGTATGTACGAGGCCGCTAAAATCGACGGAGCTTCAAGCTGGGAATGTTTCTGGAAAATAACCTTGCCGGCCTTAAATCCGATTATTGTTATCAATGTGATTTTCGCTGTGATTATGCAATCAATGTTTGATTTGAATCCAATTATTTCGAAGATTCGTGCAGATATGTATGCCGTTGAATTTGGTTTTGGCTATGCTGCTGCTGAAGCTTGGATTTATTTCGTTATCCTATTACTTGTACTAGGAATTTATGTCTTAATTTTCATTCGGAAACCAAGCAGAAAGGTGAAGCATGATTAATATGTGGCTGGGAAAATTGAAACAGTTCTTCACGAGGATAAAGCCAACATTAAATAAAATTGGACGGTTTTTCCGCCGGCTATGGGAAAAAATCCAAGTCTTTGTCCATTGGTTCTTATTCCCGAGTAATGATCGTCGAGCTCCGGTAGTTAGTGTCTTGCTTATCTTTTTATTAATCATCTTTAGCTTTATTTATATTTATCCATTGCTTTACATGGTTTCATATTCCTTTATGTCGGCCGAAGATGTTGTTGACCCTTTAGTTAAATATGTACCAACTAAAGTAGTCTTCACCAACTATGTTGATGCTTTGAAAACACTGAATTATTGGCCCAATCTCGGCGGTTCATTTCTTGTGGCCTTTATTCCATCAATCTTGCAGTGTGGGGCAAATTCTCTACTTGCCTACGCCCTATCTCGCTTCAATTTCCGTGGTAAGAAAGTCTTGTTGGCGCTTGTTTTATTAACTTTCGTTGTTCCCCAACAAATAACGATGATTCCCCAAGTTGTCCTACTTTCTAAACTAAAAATCATCGATACGATTTTTTCCTATATTATTCTAACTACATTTGGTCAAGGGATCCGTGGCGCAGTATTCGTTCTCTTATTTTATTCGTTCTTTAACCAGCTTCCGAAATCGATTGAAGAATCGGCAAAAATTGATGGAGCAAATGCTTTCACCATCTTCCTTAAAATTGCCGTTCCGTCAGCATTACCAGCTTATATTTTGACCTTTTTACTCTCGTTTGTTTGGTATTATAACGAGACAGTCTTAGCGACGCTTTATCTTGGCAATGATATTACGACTTTAACCCTCCAATTAGAAGTGTTTAAATCTGCATATGAGGCGATGATGAATCAAAGCGGAAGTACTGGGAAGTCAATTAATGAAGCTATTTATATGGCAGGCACTTTCATGACCATTTTACCGTTATTAGTTATCTATTTTATTACCCAACGTTTTTTTGTCGAAGGCATTGATCGCGCTGGAATTACAGGAGAATAATTGTATGAGCAAAAAGTTACACACCCGAATGAAAGGCCTACTAACAGTCAGCGTTTTATTGATGAGTGCTTGTCAAAATACTAATTCATCGGATTCATCTTCAGATAACTCGTTTACACTCGAAGATGAAGCGGCGATGAAACTTGAAATGGAGAAATCTTTTGACTTCTTTTGGAAGGAAGTCCAAGATGAGCCAACTTCTCCAGCTTATGGGCTAATTGCCGACCGTGCGCGTGGAAGCGACGCTTCTATTGCCTCAGTCGGTTTTGGGCTAGCCGCAATCCCAATTGGAGTAGAATACGGGTGGATTAGCGAAGCTGAGGGAAGACAACGCGCCCTTGGCACTTTAACGACTTTAGAAAATATCGAAACAATTAATGGCTTCTATCACCATTTCCTCGATATGGAGACGGGCTTAAGAAGCGGTAACAGCGAAGTGTCGGTCATCGATACGGCGATTATGGCCATTGGCGGTCTTATTGCCGGTGAATATTTTGGCAGTGAAATTGCTTCTAAAGCAACAAGCATTTATGAAAATATCAACTGGCGGTGGTATACCGGAATTAATCCCAACGGCAATAAGTCACAATTTCGAATGGGATATGATCCCGACACAGAAGCCTTTGCAGGATATTGGGATTTTTATGCCGAGCAATTAATGCTTTATGTTCTTGGAGCAGGCAGTTCAAATCCCGATTTTCAAACAAATAAAAGTTATTATGATGGTTTTACGAAGTCAATCGGTGCATACGATGGTGATAATTTCATATACTCTTGGTTTGGCTCTTTATTTACTTATCAATTTTCTCACGCATTTATCGATTTCTCCGCTTATTCAGATGCCGATGGCGTCGATTGGTATCAAAATTCTGTCGATGCGACAATTGCAAGTTATGATTATTGCGTCGATAACAAAGACCGCATCGCGACTTTTAGTGAAGATAGTTGGGGACTGACCGCTTGCGACACGAAATTTGGCTACAATGGGTTTTTAGGCACACCACCTCGGGGTTGGAGTCCGAGCAATAATCCGAGTTATGCTCAAATTGAAGGGACGGTTGCTCCAGCCGCCGCTCTTGGTTCAATGCCCTTTACTCCTGAACTTTCCTTGAAGGCGCTCTATCATTATCAAAATGATCCAGAACTCAATGGAATCTACGGTTTATATGATTCATATGATTTAGTTAATAATTGGTATGGTTATACTTATATTGGTATTGATAAAGGCATCACCATATTAATGCTTGCTAACGCTCTTGATGGCTTTATCTGGAAACTCGCTTCCACCAACACAATTCTTAGCACTGGCTTAGAAAGGATTGGCTTTGTCAAACGATAGTATGAAAAATCTAATCTCTCAAGAAATGCGCGGTTGCTTTGATTATTTCTGGCAAAATTCCCGCAAACAAGATTTAACCTTCGGATTAACGCAAGACGCCTATCCGAATAATCGCCACCTATGTTCAATTGCGGCGACCGGTTTTGCCTTAGCGAGTTTTGTTGTTGGCATTGAATATAATTTCATTACTTATGAAGAAGGCAAAAAGGCCGTTCAAGAAGTAATCGATACGCTAAAAGAAATCCCACATAAAGCTGGATTTTTCCATCACTTTTACGATGATTGTGATTATCAAAAAGATATTCATAAGGAAATTTCAACCATCGATTCGGCGATTCTTTATATGGGTCTTCTTGCTATTGCAAGTTACTTTTCCGGTTCATTAAAAAAAGAAGCCGAAGCCTTAGTGAATCGTGCTGATTGGACCTATTTTATGAATCTAGAAACTAATGTCTTCTACATGGCGGAAATTGATAATCGTCGATATGCGCATTGGGATCGTTATGCTGAACAACTCATGATGTACGTGCTCGCGTCAGGAACACCAGTCGAAAAGCATCGTGTCGGAAAAATTTACTATGATACGATGATTAAATCATGGGGTAGTTATGGCGACTTTCACTATATTTATACTTGGACGGGATCTCTTTTTGTCCATCAATTTTCTCATGCTTTTATTGATTTCAGAAGCCGTTACGACCAAGATGGAATTAACTGGTTTAGAAATTCAACGCAAGCTTCTCTTGCTGCACGGAAATATTGTCTTGATCATGCGGATAAATATCGTAGCTATAGCGCCAACTCTTGGGGCTTATCTGCATGCGATACATCAAATGGTTACATCGGAAATTATGGGTCGCCTCCGAGCGGCCTCAATAATACTATGCATCGAAGTGATGGGACCGTTCCTCCATATGCAGCAGTTTCGAGCATTGTCTTTACTCCAGAAAATTCTCTTGCTGCCCTTCAATATTATTATTCAATTCCAAATTTAGTCGGAAAATATGGTCTTAAAGAGTCATTTAATCTTGATGAGGACTGGATTTTCGATAGATATCTTGGAATTGACAAAGGTATCACTTTGCTAATGCTTGCTAATTATGAGCGCGAACTCATTTGGAAATTAGTGATGCAACATCGAATCGTTATTGATGGTTTAAAAAACCTAGAAATAAAACAAGGAGGATAATGTTTATGGCAACTATCACACTTAAGAACATTGGTAAGATCTACCCCAACGGTCTCGAAGCCGTCAAGAATTTCAATCTAGAAATTCACGACAAAGAATTCGTGGTCTTTGTTGGGCCATCGGGCTGTGGCAAATCCACGACTTTGCGGATGATTGCAGGACTAGAAGATATTACATCTGGTGAACTTTATATCGATGATCGTTTAGTCAATAATGTTCATCCACGTGATCGTGATATTGCGATGGTGTTCCAAAATTATGCCCTCTATCCTTATATGACGGTTTTTGAGAACATGGCTTTTGGTCTCAAACTACGTAAAATACCGAAAAGAGAAATTAAAGAAAAAGTTGAACAAACCGCCGATACAATCGGCTTAAAAGCATATCTAAATACCAAACCAAAAGAACTTTCTGGTGGTCAGCGGCAAAGGGTCGCGCTTGGTCGGGCGATTGTTCGTAATCCCAAAGTCTTCTTGCTTGATGAACCATTATCTAATCTCGATGCGAAAATGAGAGCGGTGATGCGGACCGAGCTAATTATGCTTCATAAAAGGTTGAAAACCACTTTCGTCTATGTTACTCACGATCAAGTTGAAGCGATGACAATGGGTACTCGGATTGTTGTAATGAAAGATGGAATCATTCAACAAGTTGATACTCCAGATAACCTCTACTCAGCGCCGAACAATAAATTCGTTGCTGGCTTTATCGGCACCCCACAAATGAACTTCTTCAATGTGGAAATCGAAGTTGAAGAAAACAAAATGTTTGTCCATTTTGGGCGTAATCGGTTAGAAATCCCCGCCAAGGTTATTAAACGCTTTAAAGACCCCAAACGCGATTATCACCATCTTCAAGCGGTTTTAGGCATGCGCCCTGAGGAATTAAAAATCAAACGCGAAATTGTAAATAACGATTATGATAATGTCCGCGGGACAATTGATGTCTTTGAAAAACTAGGCAATGAAACCTTAGTGTATGTCGATTTACACGGGGCGGAACAAAAATTAGTCGTCCGCGCTGGTTCGCGGTTTGTTTACCAAGTCGAAGACAAAGTATCAATCGACTTTAATATGGAATATATCCATTTATTTGATTATGATACCGGGGAATCCATGTTAAAACGGGTGTAGTTGTATGATGAAAAAACACACGCGAACGCTTAAAAAAGGAGCGCTAGCTTTTTCACTTTTAGATAATCATCACATTGAAGAAGTTCATTATCATAATATACAAATCAATCAATTTCGAGGCAATGAGATATTTGGAAGCATCTCGGATATTTTTCTTCGTTTTCGAAAAGAAAACCAGGCCTATTCGTTATTTGATTATGTGAAAAAATACGCAGTCGGAGATGATTACCTACATCTCATTGGCCGAATTAGAAAGATTGATTTTGAAATCATTCTCACCTTGGCATCAGAAAATTTATGGTTTTATCAAGTATCACTGAGCGGTAAAGCTGAAAACCTTGATGTCGTCTATGTTCAAGATGTCGGGCTTGGCGATAAAAACGGAGTACAAGCCAATGAACTTTATCTTAGTCAATATCTTGATCATCGGATTTTAATAAAGAATGGTAGTAATATTATTTGTTCAAGGCAAAATCTTGGAACGCCCAATCCATTACTCGCTCAAGGAGCGCTGGATATTCGTATCACCAATTATTGTACTGACCAGATGCAATGGCTCGGTCAAAACTATAAAATTAGTGGCGAGCCGGTTTTACTAAATCAAGATTTGCCTAATCTTAATTATCAGTTTGAGTTAGCAACAATCGCCTTACAAACTGAACGTTTTTCCCTCAATGGGAAGAAGACATTTGCCTTTTATGGTTATGTAATAAAGCATCAGGATCAGCCAGTTACTGAAGCTTTTTTCCTTCAAGACATTATTCGTCAATATCAAGTAATCAAACAAACTTCATCCAATCTTAATTTCGAACAAAATACTCGCGCTTTATCAAAAAATATTGGCAAAAATCCTCTGGTTTGCCGTGACTTTGCCTTAAAAGAACTCGATGAAATCTTTGGAGATCGTCTTTTTCCGGAAGAAAAGAATAATATATTGTTAAGCTTTTTTACCAAGGATTATGCCCACGTTGTTCTACGGGAAAAAGAGCGAGAACTAGAACGACCTACTGGTCATATTATTACGAGTTTAAATTCTTTGAATGAACTTGATAAAGATTTGCTTACATCGACCAATTATAGTTATGGCCTATTTAATGCCCAAGTAGCTGCCGGCAATACGAGTATGAATAAGTTCCTCTCTGCCAATCGAGGGTTGCTTAATAATGGTCGCATAACTGGCCAGCGCATTTATGTAAAAATTGATGAATATTACCAAATTCTTGGGGTTCCCTCAGCCTATGAAATGGGACTCAACTATGCGAAATGGTATTATGCTTTAGCTAGTGATTTGATTGAAGTTTGCGTTTTCATGAGCGGACAACAAAATAAGATTAATATGACTATAAGTTCAAAATGTGGTTTAAAGTACGATTATCTCTTATCTCATCAAATCGTGATGGGCGAACACGAATATATCAATGATTATCAATTGAATTTTCGTGAATCAGATTTTTTATTTAATTGTGCTACCGATTCCTTTCAATTTAGCACATACCCTGAATTATCTTATAAACTCCATATCATAAACCCAGATTTTACGGTTCATGATGATCGTTTCTTTTATGATGATCAGCGGAAACGCGATTCCAGTTTAGTAATCGTTAAATTTACAAAAGAAACACAAATCAAATTGACGATTCAAGGAACGATTGGAACAAAAGCATTTGATGATGGTAACCTCGCTAATTTTGAACACGAAAAAGTTACTTATCAAAAATACTATGAGCAATTATTAAACGGGCTTCATTTTGAAGCTTCGAAAGGTGATTTCGCAGATCGTTTAAACATCACTTCTTTATGGTTCGCTCATAATGCCATGGTTCACTACGCTGTACCCCACGGTCTTGAACAAGTCGGTGGTGCAGCTTGGGGGACGAGAGATGTAGCTCAGGGCCCCATGGAATTTTTCTTAGCTACTAGTAACTATGCACTGGCTCGAGACATCTTACTTAAAGTCTTCAGCTATGAACACGAAAATAGCGGTGAGTGGCCACAATGGTTCTTTTTTGATCGCTATGGTTTCGCCAGCGATGGTTGCCATGGCGATATAATCTTTTGGCCATTGAAAGCTCTTGCCGATTATCTCTTCGTAACAAGTGATTATTCGCTCCTTGCCGAGAAAGCCCCATATTTTAATCAAGAAAAAATGGTCAGCATCGAAGAACACGTAGTTAATTCTTTCGATGCGATTGAAAAAAGGCTTATAAAGCCTTATGACTTGATTTCTTATGCTGGTGGAGATTGGGATGATACTTTGCAACCCGCCTCAAAAAAAATGGAAACGCGCTTAGTAAGTAGTTGGACTCAAGCCCTCGCCTATCAAACTCTGAATCAATTAAGTCGGGTTTTACATACTCATTCTCCATTATTTGCAAAAGTTAGTGATTTAGTAAAACGAATTCAGAAGGGATACCAAAAACATTGTTTTCGTGATGGTGTTCTTGCGGGTTTTATAGAGATTCAAGATAATGGTTCGTTCCGTTATCTTCTCCACCCTTTTGATGATGTCACAAAAATTCATTATCGTTTAATTCCGATGACTAGGAGCATTATTGGCGAATTAGCATCTCCACAAGAAGCCGAAACGTTTGATCAAATTATCGACAATCATTTAACTTTCATGGATGGAATTCGTTTAATGGACCGCCCTGCTCAATATAATGGCGGAATTTCTCGGCACTTCTTGCGAGCTGAACAAGCTAGCAATGTAGGTAGAGAAATCAGCCTTCTTTATATGCATGCTCAAATTCGCTATATCGAAGCGATGGCTAAACTTGGTCGAGCCGATAAAGTTACTCACGCACTTTTGCAAGTTATGCCTCTCGATTTAGTTTCAATGGTTCCTAATGCGGCATTAAGACAGGCAAATGCTTATTTTTCTAGTTCAGACGGTTATTACTTTGACCGATACCGATATCAAGAAGAATTTGCTCGTTTAAAGGATGGGTCAGTTCCTGTTCGAGGTGGGTGGCGAATCTATTCAAGTGGCCCCGGAATATTCATTGGCACTTTGATAAAAAAAGTGTTGGGTATCCGCTTGAGCAAAGAGTCTATAATTATTGATCCAGTTGTCAATCAAAAATTTAATGGCCTAAAAGTTTCCTTTAGCATTAAAGGCCAACCAATTACTCTCATCTACCATGTTGAAAAAATACCTTACCAAAAGATTGAAATTTGCCAAAACGGCAAACTTCTTCCCAGCGGAAAGATGTTTAATCCTTATCGCGCGGCGGGATTAAAAATTTCTTATGATGATTTGGACACAAAATCAACAGATATTGATGTCTACCTCAAATAATCTCTAATTCTATTGATTGCAAATCGCCACTATTGGGTCCAATTTTTAATTGGTAAATTCCGTGATTATTCTCATCATCATAGCAAAGGTTCTTGGCTGGGAAAGTGAGTTGAATAGTGCGCTTTTCGTGAGGCTTAAAATGTTCAATTTGAAAATGAACTAGCTCTAAACGTGGGCGCAATGGTTGACATGCAATTTTAGTTACATAAACTTGAACAATTTCGCGTCCGAGATATTTTCCTTCATTGGTAATTTCGAAATTGACAACAATATTTTCATCTATATTAATTTGACAATTTCTTAATGTGGCAATTCCATAACAATAATGGTTGTAACTTATTCCATAACCAAAGGGGAAGAGTGGACCCTCAATAACGTCGCGATAGGTGGAGGTGTAGTAATCATTTTTTTGGTAGGGTCGGCAATTTTCATAACCGTTGTAGATCATCGGACATTGACCAGCAGTTCTAGGGAAAGTCATTGTTAATTTTCCTGATGGATTATTAATACCAAAAATTGTATCTGCGATTGCATCTCCGGTCCGGGTTCCTAAAGACCACCCCATGACAACGGCATCTGCCTGTTCGATGATTTCATTAAATACTAGCGGTCGACCGCTCATTATAAGAGCTACAATGGGCTTTCTAAATTGTCGAAGGTGCCGAAAAAGTTCTGTTTGCTTCTTTGAAAGTTGAAGCTTACTTAAACTTGCGGCCTCCCCAGTTAAACAATTTTCAATGCCAAAAGCTGTGATAATAACATCACACTCATTGACCGCTGTTTGTATTTCGCTGATTAAAAGTGCTTCATTTTCAATTCCCATCGAATAACTAAGGTTAGTGACATGCCGGCTAAGACCTTCAAGAATAGTTTGCGTTTTTGAAAATCCGCGATGAGCAGACCAAGATCCATTCAAGTCATCTTTCGTATTAGCGTAAGGACCAATTAAAGCAATTTTGATTGGTTTTTGGAGAGGAAGAAGTTGTTGATTTTTCAACAAAACAATAGATTTACAAGCGCTCTCATAAGCTAAATCAAGTGCTTCCTTAGTTCCTATTTCGGAATATTCCCGGCTTTCATCGGTAAACGGCGAATCGAATAGTCCTAAACGGGATTTCAATTTTAAAACGCGGAAGACAGCTTCGTCGAGCGTTTCAATTGCAATTCGTCCTTCTTTAATTAAATTAGTTAGATGCTTGATATAAAGGCGTGATTCCATATCAATATCGGTTCCTGCTTCAAGTGCTCCTTTGGTTGTGTCTTCCTCATTATTCGCATAATGCTGGGTAATATTTTGTCTAATCGAACCATAATCAGAAACAATAACCCCATCAAAACCCCACTTTTTTCTTAGTAAATCATCTAAAAGAGTTTTATTACTAATGCAAGGAATACCATCGAGATCATTGAATCCCGGCATCACGGCAAGAGCACCGGCTTTAATGCCTGCTTCGTAAGGTCGCATGACTTTAATTTTTAGTGTCCGAGAGTCAATCAAAGAAGAATTGTAGTCTTTACCACCGACGACATATGAATAAGCGGCAAAGTGTTTAATCGTGCTTCCGAGATGATGCTCATCGATGTTTTCGCGATTTGATCCTTGAAAGCCTCGCACACGGGCCGCGATAAATAGCGAATTGAGGTAGGGGTCCTCGCCCGCCCCCTCGACATTACGCCCCCAACGAGCATCATATGCTAAATCGGCCATCGGTGCGAAAGTTAAACGCACACCAAGTGCACTAGCTTCCTTTGCTGATAATTCAGCTGTGCGCTCGGCTAAGCGCGGTTCCCAAGAACACGACTCAGCCAAAGGAAGAGGAAAATTCGTATCCGCGCCATGGATGACGTCACTACAAAATAAGATGGGAATCGCTTGAGGGTTAAGTTCTAAATTTCGCCTTTGTAAACGATTATTAGTTTTTGGATCTGCATACATCATCGAGCCGATAAGCCCTCGATGGATTAAGTCGTCTTGTTCTGTGGGATTGAATTCTGAATATATCGAACCACCAACCATATTCAGTTGGCCAATCTTTTGTTCTAATGTAAGAGAATTGAGAAGGTTTCTAAGTTCTTGATCAGTTCGAGACATAATTTGATTCCTATGATTATTATCATTTTAAACTAAGCAGTTTTTTTTCGATATAGCAATCGCGGCAATAGGCGAGCAACTAGTTGTTATATTGACAATTGCATAGAAAGGAATTAAATTATAATTGTGTTTCGAATTTACATAGAAAAGGAGAGAAAATGAAAAAATCTTTTAATGTTTTTGCAACACTTTTACTTACTTCTCTGTTATTCGTAGGCTTAACTAGCTGCGAACCAAGCGAAAGTAGTGATTTATCTACTAGTAGCGACCCCCCAACAAGTTCTGGCGACGACGAACCTATCGAAGAGGTTTCCATCTTGACCGGATGGCAAGATAACCTTGATAGTGTTTATGATCCGGTCGTGACGGAGGGAGTCCTCCATATGAATTTCGATAAAGCAGGGGCCACATGGGCTACTGCCAAAAAAGGTCTCGCAGCAATTGCTCCCGACTTAGATGATATGGCGACTTTGGGATTTGATCTTGTAATGGAAGATTACACCAATGTTGGCCCAATGATCTTACTTTTAAAAATCGAATTCAATGATGCGGCTAATAACCCAGCTAAAGAAGTGAAGTTTCAAGCAAGCGAGACGCGCACCACCTATGAATGGGATGTTTCCGCGTTTGACCTAACTGATGCTTTACAAATGTTGATGTTTATTGATCCAGGCGCAGGAGCGACTGTCGGTGATGCCGTCTTTGCGAAATTTGCTTTCTCTAAAACTCACGCGGTGGAATCACCTGTCATCATTGGCGTTCCTGTTGATGTTGTCAAAAACGCTTATTCAACTGGTGACACATTTGACTTCAATAATAATTTCTATGATGGTGGCGACCTTGTTTATACGGCTGAAACTGTAGCTGGTGTCACAACCATTGATTATGTTAAATATGGACCTGAATGGTCGAATATTTATAACATTTCAACCGGCGTTGGAAGTTTCTTATACATCAACGCCAAGATTACTGGTCCAGTCGATAAGACCGCCCTGCTAAAAGTGGAAGGCGGAGAGGGTCCGGCACTTGAAAAGGTTATTACCTTTACCGGAGAAGAGCAAGATGTGACGCTTGATTTTGGACTTAAACAAACCAAAACAGGTGACCAAAAGTTCCTGATTTTCGCCGAACAAGGTTCAACTCTTGTTTCATCTGGCCAAATTTCCATTAGTCTTCTTGAATTCTCTAATACGGCATTAGTCGTGGAAATTGATAATAATAATTATTATCTTGGGATGAATCCATGGGATAAGGATTGGGTTATCAATAAGTTTGTCGATGGTGGCGATGGCGTTTATGCTGTCGCTGGAAACGTTATTTCTTGGGAAAGCGGCACTGTCGGAACTTGGACATCTGCCAAGGCCTTACTCGGTGATGGCAATCGTGGTTTCTTCACTAAATTTGAAATCACAATTACCGCTGCTCAACCGATGAAGGTTAAAGCTAAGATTGGCGCTCCTTTAAATATGGAAAGCGACTTAATCTTTGCGGTAGGGGATTTGACCCAAACCGCTTCGATTGACTTAAGTGGTAAAACCTATGACGAAATTAATGGGGTAAATGAAATACTATTCTTTATACTCTATGATGCTGCTAATCCAGTTACCGGCAGTTTAACTGTTGATAATGCAAAATTTACCGCCCCAAGGGCTGCAGCGATCAACGTTAACGCAGCGAGCAACCTTTATGGTCCGACCTCCTATTCAATCGCTGTTTCTGCTACCCAAACGGTCGTAAGTTGGGAAAGCAAAGGCGAATGGGAAGCGTTCGGAATGGCACTTGATCCAACCGTGGATTACACTAGTGTTACGAGTATTGAAGTCGTTGTTGAGGCAGATACAATTGACGAACTAAAAGTTAAACTCAATGACGCTCAAGAATACAACTTAGCATTAACTGACGCCAGTCCACAAACGGTAACGTTAACCGTGACGACTCCAATTGATGCGGCTGCTAAACCATTTATGATTTTCTTCCCTGATGGTGGATCAACAGTTGCGGGCAATATTACGATTTCTTCGTTGAAGCTTATTGTTGCCTAAGTCACAAATACGTATTGATGTTTAAAGGGAGCGGTAATACTCTCCCTTTTCTTATTCTATTCATTGAGCTGAGAAGTAATTAGCGCTTCGATTATGAAACGCGTTAATGGAGTAGTCAAAAGGCTAATCGCAATTCATCAAGT
>JAAZFR010000137.1 GCA_012971835.1 Erysipelotrichia bacterium | reverse complement strand
CCTGAGAAAGAATGCCTTTGATTTCTTCAATAACCAGCGTGTCATCTACCTGGGTTCCATCTTGTCTGAATGTGCAAACACTTGGTTTTGCTCCCCGTTTTCCATCAGAAGACTTGTAATAAAAACTTTTAGTACATGACAATTTTTAAAAATATCCTTGTAAGTATTTGATTATCATGTAAATAAGCTTGCAAAAGACCTCGAAATTTCGTAACTTTATAAGTGAATTTAAAGCTTATAATCAATGCATTACGAAACCCGAGGTCACCACAAAAGTAGCGATTTATTATCTGTTCTCCTAACCCATTTCAGACCTTCTATGAATCTTGCCCGTATAAAATGTCTTTCACAGCTCCTCTGCGCCATGTGCAAAGTGCAGACGGTGAACTTTACCAAGCTCGCCGCTGCCTTTGACAACAAGGCAGAGAAGGACTCCAGTATGCGACGCATACAGCGGTTTATGGCGCAGTCGGTTCTCAATACCGACTTGATTTCCAAGGTTGTTGTAAAACTCCTGCCATTCAAGGGCCCGTTCACATTGTCAATGGATCGCACCAACTGGAAGTTCGGGGAAGTCAACATCAATGCACTCGTTGTAGGCATTACATACAAGAAAGTCGCATTCCCCATACTGTTCAAGCTTCTTGACAAGAGAGGCAATTCAAATTGTGAAGAGCGTATAGATATCATGCAGCGATTCATTCGGTTATTTGGGTGTGAGAACATAGGCTGTCTGGTGGCAGATCGTGAGTTTATCGGGGAGAAGTGGATAGAATGGCTCAACGCCTGGGGCATCGAATACCACCTTCGTATAAAGGAGAACTTCTGGGTGGAAGATCCTCGCACAAGTCAGCAGAAGAGAGCCAGGAGTATGTTCATACATCTTAAGGACAAGCAAGAGCTGGTGCTTCATCGCATCTATCGCATCAAAGGTCAGCTCTGCTACCTTTCTGGAGCCAGACTTAAGAACTCTGACGGTGTACCTGAACTTCAGATTCTTGTATCCTTTAACAAGCCTGAAACAGCTCTTTCCCGATATAAGGAAAGATGGCAGATAGAAAGCTGCTTTCGTGGGATGAAGTCCAGTGGCTTCAACATTGAGAATACTCATCTGATACATCTTGAACGTATTGAACAACTCTTCGGGGTTATGATTATTGCCTTTACATGGGCCTATCTCGTTGGCATCAAGAGAGACATAGAGGTCAAGGCTATCCGTATACTAAAGACTGGAAATCGTGCCATCAGCATCATGAAGTACGGGCTTGAGCACATAGCCAGCGTGCTTCTGAATCCTCTCAGGTACCAGCCATTCGATATCTTTAAAATTTTGTCATGTGCTTAAGTAATTTTTATACAACACCTTAACTGTGTTATCCGGTAATTGCATAGGATTATTCACATATGCACTAATAAGCTTTCTAATGATATAAATTGCTTTCCCATCCATACTTTGTGCAAGATGAGAATATAATATATTATTTTTTAAAAATTCCTTGAACTTCGAATCCTTAATTTGAAATTCTTGGTTGAAATTTATTAAATCAAAGATTTTCGTTTCTGTAAATATATTCTCCTTATGCTCGTTAAAATCAATCTTATTTTTAATATTATAATCTCTAATCAACTTATCTAGTTCTTCATAAGAATTCTCTTTGAGATTAGAAGAATATAATCGAATTACTAGTGATGCAATATTATGGAGGTTATTATTTATATTGTTTGAATTCTTGATATTCATAATAAGTGATTTCTCATTTTCTTTCAGATCATTTTTAAATGTTTCATAAAAAAAATCAAGAAATATTTGCTTATCTATGATCCCAGCTAAAAGACCATCTTCAATATCATGATGTCTTTGAGCTATTTCGTCGGCTTGAGCAACAATTAATCCTTCTAGTGTCCAAGATTGTTTAGAGTGAATATTGGTATAATAATTATTATAATGTGTAAGCTCTTGACAATAATTATGTAAATGACATTCTTTATGATAATTAAGATAATGACATCTTGCCATGTTTTGATATTGACAAGGTTTATAAGCTAAAGAGCTGTGATTTAATATCCCCCATAATGTAAAATTTGAAAGATTTAATCCTTCATACTGATCTGATATTTTTTCTAGTGAAGAGACAACTTTTATCGCTTGCCAATTATGCTTAAAACCTAAATCACTATCATCATTTATTTTGACACCATATTTTGAATCACAGTTATTAGTAAAGCAACTTAAAACTTTTTCTCCAGTATGACCAAATGGTGTGTGCCCAACATCGTGTGCTAATGATATCGCTTCTGCTAAATGGTTATTCAGACCAAAAATATTCGTTAATGTTTGAGATATTTGAGAAACTTCTAATGTGTGAGTTAATCGATTCCTAATATGATCATCAAATCCACTAACAAAAACCTGAGTTTTCCCACCTAATCTTCGAAATTCTTTTGAATATATTATTCTATCTCTGTCTCTACAAAAATTATTTCTTTCTGGATCAGTCTTCTCATGAAAACTTCTTGTAGAATATTCAGGATGTGCCTTAAGAATATCATACTTAGCATTAAAACTATTATTCATATAAGATCTTTAAACAGTAAATAAATCTATAGTATACTTTTTTGTTAATGCTTATTATTTATATTTATAAAAAATTGATATTATCGTTTTGCGTACATGCTTTCGTAGTATTGTTGATAATCACCGCTGGTTACACGGTCCATCCAGGTTTGGTTTTCCAAATACCATTTGACTGTTTTTTCGATCCCTTTTTCAAATTGTAAAGATGGTTCCCATCCAAGTTCGTTTTTCAGTTTCGAAGAATCAATAGCATAACGCAAGTCATGTCCGGGACGATCTGTAACATAGGTGATTAATTTTTCCGAGGTACCCGGTTTACGTCCCAGGAGTCTGTCAACTGT
>JAAZFR010000136.1 GCA_012971835.1 Erysipelotrichia bacterium | reverse complement strand
TTTTAATCAAGTAAAAATATGCGGTTATATCTTTGTCCACAAATGGATGTAATCGTTTTCAAAGTGATACTTTTCGAATTTTCAATCATTTTCATATATAATGAATGAGCAAATAAAGAGGTGTTTAATATGGTTAAACGCGTTGGAGTACTTACATCTGGTGGCGATGCCCCAGGAATGAACGCTGCCATTCGTGCCATCGTTCGTTCTGGCATTAAAAATGGTTTGGAAATGTTCGTAATTTATGAAGGTTATAAGGGGCTAATCGAAGGCAACATCGAGAAAGTTGATCGTAATTTCGTTAGCGATATCATAAATCGAGGCGGGACAATTATCAAAAGCGCTCGTTCTCGTGAGTTTAAAGACGAGGCTGCTCGTCTAATCGGTGTAGAGCAACTACGCAATTTTGGTATTGATACGCTCATCGTTATCGGGGGCGACGGAACTTATATGGGGGCTAAAAAACTCTCGGAGTTAGGCATAAATTGTATCGGCATTCCCGGTACAATTGATAATGATTTATCATCCAGTGATTTTACAATTGGTTTTGATACGGCTCTTAATACCATTTGTGAGTGTGTCGATAAATTACGCGACACAACCGCTTCTCATCAAAGATGCACAATAATTGAGGTCATGGGTAATAAATGTGGCGATTTGGCACTTTATTCTGGCGTTGCAGAAGGTGTCGAAATGATTATTACTCCCGAACACCCCTACACTGAAGCAGAAATAATGAACCGCATAAAATCATTAGGAACTGGCAAGAAAAAACACTCCTTAATTATCGTTAGTGAGAAAGTATTTCCCAATGTTATTTCTTTTGCTGAAAAAGTCACTCAGGAAACGGGATTTGAAACGAGAGCAGAAGTTCTCGGACGTCTGCAAAGAGGCGGTTCACCATCAGCCTATGATCGTATTTTGGCGACAAGAATGGGTGTCTATGCCATCGAAGTATTGATTGAAGGTATTGCCAATGTATGCGTCGGCATTTCTAATGGTAAAATTGTCCACTATACTTTCGATGAAGCTTTTGCTTTACCACGCAAAACACACGAAGAATTATTTGGCCTTATTAGCATGGTCAATCGGTAAAAATGAAAGACAAAAGAATTGTTATTAGTGTCGATATTGGCGGAACAAATTCTCGCTTTGCCCTTATCGACGAGAATTTTCAAATTGTCAAAAGCCTAACTCATCCCACTGTTTTATATAAGAAAGACGAATTTGTAAATTCAATTGTCGAGTCAATTAGGGAGATATGTTCTAATAGCGATGATGTAGTCGCCATTTCCTTAGGCATTCCTGGGCCAATCGGAAATAAAGGACACGTTATCGACTTACCGAATATTCATATTCAAGACATTCCTTTAGGCGAAATACTAAGCAAGGAATTTAAGCTTCCTGTTTTTATTCGAAATGATGCGGAGATGGCCTGTTTTGCCGAAGCTATGCTTGGTCACGGCAAAAACTATCAACGCGTCTTTTTTATTACTATTTCGACAGGCTTAGGTGGCGCTTTAGTCGTCAATCATAGTTTGAAGGAAAGCCCCCATGAAATCGGCCATACGCCTTATACATTTCAAGGGCAAACTAAATTCTTCGAGTATTTTGCAAGTGGCAATGGCTTATCAAATCTAGCAAAAATATATGGATTGGAGATTCAAAACAGTTATCAATTCTTCAAACTTGTCGAAAATAATAACACTTTAGCCCTAAAGACTTATGAGGCATGGCTTCAAATAATGAATGACTTCTTGCTATTTATCAAAGAACATTACCACCCAGATATTTATACTTTTACAGGCGGTGTTTTTAATTCAAAAGAAGTTTTTTGGAATGATTTAATCGCTCATCATCAAGATCTCAATCTACAAGTATGTTATTTTGATCAAAACGCCGGACTAATCGGGGCGGCGTGTTATGCTTTTACTTCGCTTGACAATTGACTTAATTTCAATTAGTCAATATACTTGTATTCGCAACGATGAAGCCATGTCGCATTCATCTTTCTAACCAGAGAAGAAACCATTTGGTGAGAGGTTTTTAGAAAGAGACATGCGAAACCACTTCTGAGCATCCGATGATAAATTGGACGTAACTCGCGTTAAGAGCTTTAAGTGCATATCTTAGATATGAATTAGGGTGGTACCACGTGAAAGCGTCCTTAAGATGGGCGTTTTTTATTGTAAAGGAGAATCATTATGAAATTAATCCTGCCAAGTGGCGATGAATTAATCGTCGAACAAGGTCAATCCGGTTTTGAAGCCGCAAGCAAAATCGCTATTAGTTTAGCCAAAAAAGCATTGGCTTTTCGTTTAAACGGAAAACTATTTGATTTACATGCTCCAATCAAAGAAGAAGGAACATTCGAAATCGTGACCGAAAACGATAAAGATGCAATTGAACTGCTAAATCATTCAACTTCCCATCTTTTAGCACACGCCATTAAACGGCTTTATCCTGACGCTCATATTGGTTTTGGACCAAGTATTGAGGAAGGTTTTTACTACGATATTGATTTCGCTAATCCAATTGTAGAAGCTGATTTGTCAAAAATCGAAAACGAGATGAGAAGGATTGCCAAAGAAAATCATCGCATTGTACGTCGCGAGGTATCATACGAAGAAGCTTTAAAACTATTTGCCAACAATCCCTATAAAATAGAGTTAATTAAAGAAATAGCTCAAAACATATCGATTTATGATCAGGATGATTTTTTTGATCTTTGCACGGGACCGCATCTAGCAAACACAAATCTAATCCGTCACTTTAAATTGATTAGTTTAGCCGGCGCTTATTGGCGCGGAAACTCCGACAATAAACAACTGACAAGGATTTATGGTACTTCTTTCTTTAGCAAAGAGGACTTAGATAAGCATTTAGCCATTTTAGAAGAACGTAAAAAACGCGATCACCGCAAGCTCGGAAAAGAACTTGGATTATTTATGGTTTCAGAGTACGGACCTGGTTTTCCTTTTTGGCTCCCTAGCGGCATGATTTTACGAAATGAACTAGAAAATTTCTGGTATCAAAAACACGAGCTTGAAGGTTATACCTTCATTAAAACCCCCATTATGCTTTCTAAGGAACTTTGGATTACGAGTGGTCACTACGCAAATTATCGCGAGAATATGTATTTTACTCAAATCGATAATCGCGAGTTTGCTATTAAGCCGATGAATTGTCCTGGTAGCTTATTGGCCTATAAATATGAGCTTCACTCATACAAAGATTTGCCTCTTCGGGTTGGCGAATTAGGACTTGTCCATCGTCATGAAGCAAGTGGCGCCTTATCGGGCCTTTTCCGCGTTCGCGCTTTTACTCAAGATGACGCTCATATTTATTGTCGCGAAGATCAGGCGGTCGATGAAATCGTCAGAATGTTAAAATTATACGATGAAGTATATTCGCTATTCGGACTAAGTTATCATATTGAACTCAGCACTCGTCCCGAGAAAAAATATATCGGTTCAATTGAAAATTGGAACCGTTCCGAACACGCTTTGGCCGAAGCCTGCAAAGCAATCGGTAAAGATTATATCGTCAATGAAGGTGATGGCGCATTTTATGGTCCTAAACTAGATTTCAAACTCAAAGATTCGATGGGGCGCATTTGGCAATGTGGCACCATTCAATTTGATATGAACTTGCCAGAGCGTTTTGATATTACTTACATAGATCAACGTGGTGAGAAAGTCCGACCCATTATGTTACATCGCGCTTTATTTGGAAGCTTAGAGCGTTTTATCGGAATTCTTATCGAACATTACGGTGGCGCTTTTCCAAGCTGGCTCGCACCTGTGCAAGTTAACATTATTCCCGTTAATAATTCGCTACATAGTGAATATGCGCACCAAATTGCCAATGATTTACATCACAAGGGCGTACGTGTAAAAGTTGATGATTCAGAAGAAAAAGTTGGATTTAGACTACGCAATTCACAAGTGCGCAAAATACCATATACCCTCGTTGTCGGCGATAACGAAGTTCGCGATAAGACGCTGACTTATCGCTTGTATGGACAGGAAAAACAAACGAATATTTCATCAGATGATTTCTCCAAACTGATTCTTGAAGAAATCGGCACAAAACGTCACTATTAATTATGCTTGACACCTTCGCGTAGCGATGCTAAACTAACCGACGTAGATAAAAACGTAGAAAGAAGATGCGCCTGCTTCTCACCAGATTGACAATGTTAATTGGTTAAT
>JAAZFR010000135.1 GCA_012971835.1 Erysipelotrichia bacterium | reverse complement strand
GAAGAAGCAGTAACGGCAGCGGGTGAGCCATTTACCAACGTTAGTTTGGGATGAAGAATATCTTCATAAGTGTAATAGCGTGTTGGCATATAAAACATGGCTCGAGCAATATCACCTTTATATTCATCAAGAGGCTCACATACTTTGTTTGAACCACCCGATATATATCCTGCTCTTCCGACATAAGTGTCATAGTCATTTATATAATTCGTAATGCCTGAAGTGGGGGTGGCAAAATTGTAGTTACTATGCATCTGTTGATTCCCCTTAGTATCAGCTGGCACAAGCGAATGGAAATCACTACCAGCACCACCAGTGCGACCAAATGCACCAAGTGATTGGGCCCAAAGATGTTCTCTGTCAAAACTAACGCGAGATGCACCATCGTTTTTAAAGCGGTCAGCAGTCAAAGCACTGTCGTTATAATCGGCGTAAAATTTGCGAATAAACGGATTGTCGGTTGTATAGTTAAAACTACTTAATTGAGAAGGTGATAAAGGACTTAATTCCCAGTTTCGATCAATTATCTTATAAGCTGTTCGATCTGAATAATCATACTCACGATGGTCATCGATGATTCCGTTTAAGGCTGCCACTAAATTATCTCCGCTCAAGCCACTAACTCCACTATAATAAGCATTAACTTGCGCATCATTTAAATCATTAACGTTAACATTAGTTGGCAAGGTTTGTGCTTCGACTTGCCCAATGTGGTTTATTGAAAAAACGAGTCCAGATACTAAAGCAAGAATAAGACCAGCACCAGACAAGATTGATAACGAGATAATTGGTTTCTTATTTTTAATTTTCATCATTTAGCTCCAAGAATAATTTACTTATATTATATAAACAATATAACCGTCACTTTTATTGACATAACTGATAATATATATCAGGGAAATTAAAAATACAATGATAATGAAAAGAGTCTAATAATGGTAAACATTATTCGTTATAATAGTAAAGAGGACATTGAGAATGGAAAAGTATATTTTGGCAATTGATCAGGGGACAACTTCAACCCGCGCCTTTCTTTTTAATCACGAAGGCACCCTTTGTTATAGTGCCGTTCGCGCTGTGAAATGTCTTTATCCGAAACCAGGATGGGTTGAACAAGATGCCTTGCAGTTATGGGTTAGTGTCATCGATGTTGTCAATGAACTCTTAGTCGTATCTCATCAAACGATGGATAGTATCGCTGCAATTGGGGTCACTAATCAGCGGGAAACGACAATTATATGGGATAAAAAAACAGGCAGACCAATTTATAATGCAATTGTTTGGCAATCTCGCCAATCATTACCGTATTGTCAAAAAATAGCGAAATATCGTGACCTGATTCACTCAAAGACAGGACTATTAATTAATCCTTATTTCAGTGCTTCGAAAGTTCGCTATATTCTTGATAAAGTTGCCAATGGACAAAAACGAGCCGAGGCTGGGGAATTAATGTTTGGCACGGTTGATACATGGCTTATTTATAACATGACAAAAAGAAAAGTCCATGCCACTGATCCCAGCAATGCGTCGCGAACAATGTTTTATAACATTTTTGATATGAATTGGGATGAAGAGCTACTGAAATTATTCAATATTCCCAAATCTTTGCTTCCGGAAGTAAAACCATCAAGTGCCGATTATGGTGTGGCTTCTTTCTTTTCAAAAAATGTTCATATTTTTGGCGTCGCTGGTGACCAGCAGGCCGCCTTGTTTGGTCAAGCTTGCTTTCAAAGTGGCGATTTAAAAAATACATATGGTACTGGTTGTTTCGCTTTGATGAATACTGGTAAAGAGGCAATTCTTTCCAAGAATGGTTTACTGACAACAGTTGCTTGGCAAATAGGTGATGATGTCTTTTACGCCCTTGAAGGTAGTGTTTTTGTTGGTGGCGCCGTTGTTCAATGGCTTAGAGAATCAATGAATCTAATTAGTACTAGCGATGAAAGCGAGCGAGTTGCCCGCAAGGTTGATGATTCTCAAGGCGTATATATTGTTCCGGCTTTTGTTGGACTGGGGACACCTTATTGGGATAATGAAGCCCGTGGTGCCGTATTTGGAATTACGCGAGGAACAACCAAATCGCATTTTGTGCGAGCCTCGCTTGAAGCAATTGCTTATCAATCAAAAGACGTTATTGAAGTGATGAAAAAGGAAGCTCATGCTGATGTCTCAGCTTTGCGAGTTGATGGTGGCGCGACTAAAAACAAGCTACTATTACAGTTTCAATCAGACATTTTGCGGTGTGAGATTCGTCTCCCTCAATGTTTGGAAACAACCGCTTTAGGCGTCGCGTATATGGCGGGATTAGGAAGCGGTTATTGGAAAAATATGAGCGAAATTGAAAAATACCATTGCTTACAAGCAACCTTCTTACCGAAAATGGAAGAGAAATTAGCGATTAAGAAATACGCTGGTTGGAAACAAGCCGTCAAGGCAACGATGGCATTTAAAATAAAGGAATAATATGTCAGAAAAGCAAATCTTATCAAACGAACAGTTTAAGGAAGTGTATAACGCTCTCGGTGTAAAAAATACTTTAAATAGCGATTTTCTATATCAGGCTTATGTAAATGCGATGGAAGGAGCCAAAACCATTGCTGAAGCAAACCTTTTTGGTCGTATGGTTCCAATTAACCCTGTCTCATTGATTCTCTATTTAGTCAATGAACATGGCTACTTTTTAGACTCTCATCCCGATGCCATTCAAGAAGAAATAATTGTTGACGAAAAATATATGCAGACAATTATTAGTATCGCGCTTGATAAGTATTACACTAACGAACATTTATCTTACAAATCGAAGACGATTCTTAGTCGTTTTTCTCCGAGTATTTCCACTCTAAATACCTACCTAAATTTCATGCTCGGCATTTTAGCTAAATTTCCGCGAAACAAGCCGAATGAAACATTAGTTGTCGACATTATGTCCAAGGGATTTTCGATGGCAAGAGCAATTAGCGATCTCCTCGTTTCGGGCTTTGAAACCGAGGCTTTTTCGACCTGGCGAACATTACATGAAGCAGAATGTATTCTCCTTATTTTAACGAAGCACGGAAAGCCAGTAATTGATAAATATTTGACGCATATGAACTACGCCATGGCCTTTCGTGGTATTGCTTTCGACAAAGCAAAAACTG
>JAAZFR010000134.1 GCA_012971835.1 Erysipelotrichia bacterium | reverse complement strand
TAAGAGCTTTTTGCGCTCCCAATACAAAGTGCTTTGTCACATCGTTTCCCTCAACGCTATAGACGCGCCCCCTCATAATTTCACTTGGTTTTCGAGGAATACTCATCCCTCCTTCAACTTCGGGACAAAAAGGAACAAGTTCATAATGAACAAGCAGTTCATCAATGTAGGGTATTTTATTATCTTTTCCATCATATCGGACTTTGTCGCCGATAAGACAGGCGCTAATCAGTGCTTTTTTCATACCACATAATTGTATAATTATCATCTCATTATCACAACAGTAAATCACTTGAATTCTCTAGTCTTTTGCCTTTTTATGTTATGTTGTTATGTTTATACTATTATCATGGTCTACAAACTAACTTATTCTCGCGATAGCAAAACATATGAGGTCGTCGTGACCGTTAAACGAATAAGAAACGTTATTTTCCGTTATCGCGACGGCATTTTTTATGTCAGCGCTCCAAAATATACGGCGCATACAACAATTTTTAATTATTTAGATAAGTTTTATCATCGCCTTCTAGCTAAAGAGGCAAGAAAGACTACGCCCTTTATCGATGGAAAAATGTATTTGTTAGGTAGTCTTTTTAATCTTTGTGAAGGAGCAGCAAATGGAAAATCGTTTTTAGTGGGCGATAGCCTTATGTATAAAAATCAAAATGATTTTGAACGAAAGTTGAAAAAATTCGCCAAGGAATACTTTATTGGTCGGGTTCGCCATTATGAATTAATCATGAAAATTAAGAAACCTTATGATGTTAAAGTGCGCGATATGAAGACGAGATTTGGCACGAATTCGCGGAAGACACACGCCTTGTCCTTGCAATTGAAGTTGATTCATTACCACCCAAATATCATCGATGCTATCATTATTCACGAATTGGCTCATGATCGAAACTTTAATCATGGCGATGGCTTTTATCAAGAACTGTACAAATACTGCCCAGACTATAAAATTTTGCTTCAGAAGTTAAAAAGAGGAGAATACGCATGATCTATAAAATTACATCCAAAGATAATCGCAAAGTGGTGGAAGCTTCAAAACTTCGCTTAAGCAAGTATCAGCAAGAGACAGGACTCTATTTAGTTGAAGGTCATCACATGCTGGACATGGCAATAAAACATCAAAGAGCCCACCATGTTTTTACAACGACTCAAATCGCCGACTTAGCAATCGATCAATACCTTGTTAGTGAAGATATTCTTCGCAAAATAGCGATTAGTAAAAATCCCCAAGGCGTTGTCGCTGTCTGTCAAAGAGCGGTTTCCTCAAACAACATCAAAGACAAAGTCTTATATTTGGATGAAATTAGCGATCCGGGTAATCTCGGCACAATTATTAGAACTGCTCTTGCTTTTGGCTACCTAGATATTTTGCTATCCAATCAATGTGTATCTCCTTTTAACGATAAGGCAATTAGCGCATCACAAGGGGCGATTTTTGCCGTTAATCTTATTGAAAATGCCGAAAAGGAATTGATGCGTTTAAAAAGTGCGAGTTATCAAATTGTGGCTACATCTTTAAAAGATAGTCTTCCTTTAGAAAAAACTGAGATTAATTTGCAACACGTTATCATTATGGGTAATGAATCTCGAGGGGTAAGAGAGGAATTGCTTTCCCTGGCTGATGACAAAGTAAAAATCGCTATAAGCGGGATTGATTCTTTAAATGTTGCGGTGGCGACAGGCATCATTTTATACGCAATTGAAACAAAAAGGAGATGAAGTCACATTTTTGCTATGAAATTCACCTTGATAAAAGGTATTCAGCATTTTAACATTATGTTATAATAATTCGTACGTTGATGAGAAATAGTAACCGCACTAGTCGTTAGTCAGGGAAGATGGAAAAAGTGTGACCCATCTCTAGCGTTTACGGCGAATTCACCTCTGAGTATGGGCGTAAGTCCCGTTAATCGCGTTAAGATTTAGTGCGCAGCTGTAGCTGCGAAGAAGGATGGCACCACGGAGAAATTCGTTCCTAAGTGTCATTATTTTTTTAGGAGGAAAAGCTATGGGAAAAGAACTAGCTAAACTCGACCAATTAAAAGACAAAATAACCGAGGCAATTGATTGCGCTAAGACGCGTAGTGCTCTTATTGAAGTTAAAAATGTGCATCTATCTAAAAAAGCCGAGATCAATAACATGATGGCTTTGATTAAAAACTTTTCGGGTGAAGATAAAGCAAAATTTGGCCAAAAAATCAATACGATTCGTCAAGATTTATTGCATATCTTTGATGACAAGATGCAACTTTTTACCGAGCAAGAAGTTGCGGCAAAACTTGCTAACGAAAAAATTGATATAACCTTACCGGGGGTAAAAAGCATTACGGGTGGAACAAATCCCTTTTTCTCAGTTCGTGATGAGATATTAGATATTTTTATTAATATGGGTTACGAAGTAAAAGAGGGTCGCGATGTTGAGTCTGACCACTATAATTTTGAACTGATGAATATTCCTAAAAATCACCCTTCTCGTGACATGCAAGACTCGTTTTACATTAGCGAAAATTTACTTTTAAGAACTCATACTTCTCCTGCGCAAGCTCGCGTGATGGAAGAAAAGAAGGGCGAGATGATTAAGGTCGTTTGCCCCGGCAAATGTTATCGTCGCGATAACGATGATATGACCCATTCTCATCAGTTTAGTCAAGTGGAAGGGCTTCTTGTTGGCAAAGACATTAATCTTGCACATTTAAAAGCGACTCTTGATTTATTTATTAAGAAAATGTTTGGACCAAAACGCGAGATTCGTTTGGTCAGTTCATACTTTCCTTTTACCGAGCCATCAGTCGAAGTTCAAGTTTCGTGTGCCGAATGTGGGGGAAGAGGTTGCCCAACATGTAAAGATACCGGCTATATTGAAATTCTTGGTGCCGGAATGGTTCATCCAAATGTTTTAAAGATGTCTGGCTATGATCCGGATGTTTATTCTGGTTTTGCTTTTGGTATCGGCATTGAACGTGTGGCAATGCTTCGCTATAAAGTAGACGATATTCGTCGTTTTTACCAAAACGACATTCGCTTCTTAAAGCAATTTGTAAGAAAGTAGGGCCAAACGATGAAAGTAAGTCTCAATTGGATTAAAAATTATATTAGTATTGGCGATGTTTCACCTCAAGAACTCGCTGATCGTTTGACATTTGCTGGCGTTGAAGTCGAAGCTGTCGAAAAACTTTCAACAGCCACAAACCTCGTTATCGGTGAAGTAGTTGAATGTTCGCCTCTTCAGGAAAGCGACCATCTATCGTTAACTATAGTTAATACCGGCAGTAAACACGGCTTGTTACAAATTGTTTGTGGCGCTCCTAATGTACGTGTCGGCTTAAAAGTAATTGTCGCTCTTGATGGAGCTCTTTTACCTGGTGGCAAGATAACGAAGGGAACTATTCGCGGGGTTGAAAGCCAAGGTATGATCTGCTCATTATTAGAACTTGGTGTCGATGCCAAATTCTTAAGTGAGAAACAAATTTCTGGTATCGAAGAATTAGATGATGACGCTGTCGTTGGTGATGAAGAAGTGCTTAAATACTTGGGTCTTGATGATACGATTTTGGATTTGAAGCTTTTGGCCAATCGTAGCGATCTCCATAGCGTTTATAATGTCGCTCGTGAAATTGCCACTTTATATCGATGTGAAGTTAAAGAGGAACAATGGGTTTTGCCTAAGGCAAACGAATCATCATTCATTGTGTCTTCATTAACAAAGGCTTGTCCGCAATTTTCGGGACGCGTTATTCGAAACATTCAAGTACAACCCTCACCAAAATGGCTAAAACAAGCTTTGCAAAGCATGGGTGTCCGCTCGATTAATAACATTGTCGATATCGGTAACTACATTATGCTTTTAACAGGTCAGCCCTTACATATGTATGATCTTGATCGTCTACCTAAGCAAGAATTGATAATTAAAGACGATTATGTTGGCATTTTTAAAGCGCTCGACGAACAGGATTACTCAATTCAAAAAGGCGATATTGTCATTACCAGTGGTGGGCGAGTTATGTGTCTAGGTGGCATTATGGGTTCACTTGAATCGTTGGTCGATGAACAAACGAAAAATATTGTGGTGGAAGTAGCTAATTTTGCTTTTGATGCTATTCGCCGCACTTCAACCAGATTAGCGCTTGCCAGTGATTCATCCTCGCGTTTTATCAAGGGCGTTAACCCATATCAATACGAAGATGTAATCAACAAAGCAACGGCGATGATTATTGACCTTTGCAATACAAAGAATATCGAAAAAGTCGTTACTTATGACTCAAGAAAAAACGATACTCCACCTTGTATTGAAACTTCAGTTTCTTATATTAACAAACGGTTAGGGACCAATTTCTTGCAACAGGAAATTGTCGAGACGCTTAAACGCGACTATCTTGAAATTGAAGTTTTAAATCGCGATGAGTTTGTTGCCAAGGTTCCTGAATGGAGAATTGATATAACGGGTCCAGCTGATATTTGCGAAGAAGTAATTCGCATTATTGGCTTAGATAAAATACATAGCGTTTTGCCTTCCTTGAAAGTCACCGTCGGTGGTTATCCAAAGGATAAACAACTAGTAAGAAACGTTCGTAATTATTTGTCAGGTCGCGGACTTGATGAAGTGCTTACTTACTCGCTAGTCAAGAAAAGTGAACTGAATGGTTTTCGACATTTAGTTAAAGGAGAGGCCTATCGTTTAATTAATCCTCTTACTGACGAACATGAATATTTACGCCTTAACCTTATGACGTCACTACTTAAAGTTGCATCTTATAATCTAGCTCGAGGACAAAAGGACTTAGCCATTTACGAAGTAAGCGATATTGATAGCGACAAGTATAGTGGGCTTAGACTAGGAGTTGTTCTTGTTGGCAATGACTTATATCAACAACAACTTCATAAGATTCCTTACACTTTCTACCATTTAAAAGGGCTTTTTGAAGGAATTGCCAACACCCTAGGTATTAAGGAATCGCGTTATCAATTAGAGCGAGTTTCAGAAAGTGAAAAAGAATTGCATCCTGGCCGTTCAGCATTAGTGAAAATCGGCGGGAAACTTATCGGTTATTTTGGAGAACTCCACCCTCAGGCCATCATTGAACATGAATTAGGTAAAAACAAAGTTTTTGCAATGGAGATTGACCTTGGTGTTTTACTTGAAATTGAAACTGGACAAACAACCTTTAAATCCTTCTCGCGTTTCCCCTCAATTAAACGAGATTTATCATTTGTCGTTGCACAAAAAGTTGATGTTCGCCAAATTATTCAAACTATCTCCTCGGTTAGCAAAATGATAAAAAGTGTCGATGTCTTCGATCTTTATATTGGAGAAGGAATTCCTGAAGGCAAAAAGTCAGTCGCTTTAACAATTGCCTATGAGGATGATAAAAAAACACTAAAAGATGAAGAAGTAATCGAGGTAGAGAAGAAGGTTCTTGATTTATTGAATAAAAAATTCGCTATTATCCTTCGCACTTAAATATGATTATTTTAAAATCAAAATTACTTTTAGATAAAACAATTTCTCTTCAGAAAAGTTTCCTTTTTGATGCCGCAACCTTCCCAGCAAGGAAACCTCTACTTGCCATCAAGAAGTGCTTCGGGAATATTGAGATTACTAAATATCGCAAGTTAATACGGATGAACATTGATTTAGATGTTGTCGTTAATCTCGAGTGTTCTTATACGCTTGAACCTTTTGACCATGAATTAAATATTCATGAAGAAGTAGTAATAGGTGATACGTTCGATCCGAATTCCGAAGCAATCATCGTCGAAGGCGATGCAATTGATCTAGAAAGAATACTCTACGCAATTATTTCTTCAAGCTTGCCGCTTAAGCCGGTAAAACCAGGAGCTAAGCTACCAAAAAGTGGTGAAGGATATCGTGTCTTAAACGATGAGCAATTAGCTAAAGATCGTTCGATAAGTGGGGATTCACGGTTTGCGAAACTCGATGATTTTAACTTAGAAGACGATGATTAATAATGCTAATAAAATACTAAAAAAATACTAATTTAACTCTGCTGTTTAATATATTAAACAATTATTTGTCGATATGTTTTAGCGCTAGCGTTAGGACTTTTTTTAGTGTTTACACACTGAATTCGATGTGCGTATAATATGAGTGCAAAGTGGTTGGAAGTGGAGGTAAGTGGTAGATATGTTCTTTGGAAGCTATTCTCACACCCTTGATAACAAAGGTCGCCTCGTGATTCCTAGCAAAATGCGGAATGAAGCAGGCGGTCGTCTTTACATTCTCAAGGGCTACGAAGGATCTTTAAGCGTTTACAAAGAATCTGATTTTCAGAAATTAACCGAGGCTTTAGAAAATCTTCCCTTCAATCAAAAAGACTCTCGCGATGTGCAAAGAATTGCCCTCGCTAGTGTTGTCGAACTTGAAGTCGATGCCCAAGGACGAATTCAATTACCAACTAAACTATTAAGCGAATTTAAAATATCACGTAGTGTCATCGTTGTCGGTGTTATCAATCATATTGAAATTTGGGACGCTGAAGCTTGGTATAATTATCTTAAACAAAACGAAAAAGATTACGAAGCCAAGGCCGAAAAACTAC
>JAAZFR010000018.1 GCA_012971835.1 Erysipelotrichia bacterium | reverse complement strand
TCAAAAGCACTAATGCCGTTATCAACCGTAATAATAAGTGTATATCCCTTTTCAGCAATCTCTTCAACCCGTTTAACGTTTAGGCCGTATCCATCAAGATAACGGCTGGGCACATAATAGCCAATCGAATAGTCAATTAGTTCAAATAGTTTAACAATAATTGACACCGACATGATTCCATCACAATCATAATCGCCGTAGACAATTATTTTTTCTTTATTATTAATTGCCTTTCTAATGCGAGTTACTAATGGCTCAAGATTTGTGACGCTTCTATCGTAGCGAATATCATCAAAAGATAAAGGCCGAGTCATCGTCTCGTAGTCTTCATTTGAAAGATGATAATAATCGAGAAGTTTCTTAAAAAAATCCATATATTAAAAAGGCTACATAAAGTAGCCATTTTGTCGATTAGTCGTTAATGCCGATAAAGACCGTTTCTTCAGGTTCGCTTGATGTCGACTTTGTTACGACCTTTTTCTTACTGCGACTAATTCGCGGTAAACGAATTCTAGCCACCAGTTTAGCGATTAGTGATTCAAAGAAAAGGGATGCTGGTCCTAATAAGGTCGCAATTAGAACAACACTTAGCGCCACACCCAGGAGCATTCCCCCAAATAAGGCAGCGAAAGATGCTGGACCAAATCCGAAATAGTTGATGGCAAAATATGACATAATTATTCCAAAAATAAAGAGTGGTCCCGCCGCCAAAGAGGTGGCTTTAATCATTATTTGCTTGCGGATTTCAGCCGTCTTTTCTTTTGAGCGATCCTCTTTAAGCAAGTCTTTTTCACGGATAAAGAAATAAAGGGATGTCAGTAAGGTGAAGAGAGCGATTGTTGGAACAACAAGGGCGACAACTGGCGTCGTGGCAATTCTTGTAACAACGAAGAAACCCAGAGTTGCAAATGAAGCAACAGCACTGACGCCAAAGGCAGCCAGAGCTCGCGAAACGCGATAGCGGAAGGCGAGGTAGAAAGCGGCCAGCGCCACACCAGCAAGTGCGCCAAGAGCAATATAAGTCGTGGAAGGCTGAGTGATGACATTTTCCGAAAGCTTAATTCGGACTTGACCCTCACCACCCTCAATTGTATCAACATAGGAATCAAGAACTTCCTCAAGAGTACCAGTATATAATTGAATGTCACCATCTAAATAGTAAGCAACTTCTTCGCCAGTATAGAGTTCATCAAAATTAACTATATAATAGTTATATTTAGTCGTAATATCGGTTTCGGCATCATAATCCTCGCGTTTTTCATGATCGATAGTCGCAAACGATACCACTTCGCCGTCAACATAAATATTTGCAAGAATGCTATTTTCGACATAAGAAACGCTATCGATTACCGGAGCATCGCTGACAACCGTAATATAAGCTCTAGATGTTTCTTGATAAGCAGCGCTCGTATTGTAAATTGAACTATTCAAAACTCCAAATACAATCATCATAATCAGTGATACGGCTGAGAAAATACCAACGCCGATTGCCACTGGTTTGGCTCTTTTTGTGAAGTCGCGATCTTGATACGGACCGAAATATGTTTGCTTTTCTTCTTTGAGAAGATTAGGCACGTTTTTATCTTCGATATTAAAAGCCTTATTAACACCTTGAAGCGAAGTAGTGTTTGTTACAAGCCACATCATTAATCGCAAAACGATGAGATTAACAACTAGGCTAACAACCCCACCGATGACGAGCATCGTTCCAAAAGAAGCAACTAAAGCCCCACCGATAATATAGCTTAAGACACCGACAAAAATCATAATAACTGCAATATCAATTGCCGGGACAGTCATTGCTTTAGCGGCTTCAGTGTTCGCTTTTTTAAAATTTCGTCCACGATAGATTTCTTCTTTAAATTTGGTTAAATGGAGTATGCCGGCTAGCAAAGAGGCGGCCGCCACAAAGATTAAGGCTAAAAGGCCGGCGACATTAAATTCAGCCTTAAAGGCGACGAAAAT
>JAAZFR010000133.1 GCA_012971835.1 Erysipelotrichia bacterium | reverse complement strand
GAAACCTTGGTGTGTTCTACATCAAGAAGGGGAATGATGTCCGTTGAAAAATGTTTTGCTAGTAATTGAACATTTCCTGTCCGCCCTTTACCAAAACGAAAATCCTCGCCGACAAAAACTTTGCCAATATTTAATCTTTTAAGTACTTTGTCGATAAAATCAACAGCGCTTAAAGAAAGTAATTTCTTATTGAGGTGAAGAACAAGCAAGTAATCGACGCCTAAGCGATGAATTAGACGATAACGATCGCTGACTGAGGTGATGACTTGTTTGGCTTTGCGACCATCAATCACCGTGCCAAGCGGGGCATCGAAAGTTAAAACAGCCACTGGTCCACCACTATCAAGCATAGCTTGCTTAATTACTTTTTGATGACCGATATGAACACCATCAAAATTGCCAAGACAAATGGTTGTCGGCTCTGCAAGTGGCGTAATATTTTTAATATCTAACAAAACGGTTTTCACTCAAATAACCCTCTTCGACAATAGTATAAACGATTCTCTCTTTTTTCATAGAGGGCGATGGCCTTATTGTCATGAATTAGTAAGACCAATGGTTCTTCGCTATCAAGTGTTTGTGGCTTGCCATTTTTGACATCAACGACTTGCTCTTTGCTTATCTCGATATGTGAAAGATGACTAAGAGCTTTGATGATATCAATCACGCGTTCATATGTGGCATCTTCACAAGAAAAAGCGTCTTCAACGCGAAAGGTTCCAATGGCCGTTCTTCTTAAATCACTTAAGTGACCCACGCTACCAAGTTCGTGAGCGATGTCTTCGCCAAGGGTGCGAATGTATGTTCCTTTACTAACTTTCGCCTCAAACTCAAGAACACCATCCTGATAAGATAGAAGGCGAAGACTATAAATAGTAATTTCACGAGGCTCTCTTTCTAAAATAACTCCCTCACGAGCATATTTATAAAGTGGTTTGCCCTCGCGCTTTAAGGCGCTATACATCGGAGGTATTTGCGTTCTTTTGCCGACAAAAGATGTCAAAACGGCCGATATTTTTTCTAAATCTAGCTTTTTGTCAACTTCGCACTTTTCGATAACTTCACCAGTAAAATCACCGGTATCCGTTTTTTCGCCAAGTTTTAACTTAGCGATGTATGTTTTATCAAGATTTTCAAGATAAGTTCCAGTTTTCGTCGCGTGATTGACGGTTAAGATAAGCAGACCGCTAGCAAAGGGATCAAGGGTGCCGATATGACCGACCTTTTTTGTTTTTAAAAGGTAGGAAACACGATTGACGACTTGTCTTGATGTCGGACCAGGTCTTTTATCAATTAACAAAATTCCGCTTTTTTGTTTCACACTTTCCATGCTAAACATTATAATCTAACTTGGTTAGTTAGAGGTAATAAATGCGCGCAATTCGAAAAGTATTAGCTTCTCTACGTAATGCCGACAGCCGCTTTGCATTAATTAATAACGGCGACAAGATTATCGTCGGTGTTTCCGGCGGCAAGGATTCTCTTGTTTTAGTCTACGCTTTACATCTCTATCGTAAGTTCGCACAATCAGATTTTGAAATCAAACCGGTTATTCTCGATCTCGGCTTTCCTGGTTTTGATCCAAGTCCTTTAAAGGAATATATATCGACTCTAG
>JAAZFR010000132.1 GCA_012971835.1 Erysipelotrichia bacterium | reverse complement strand
TAGGTAAACCTATGGAAGAAAAAAGACAAATTATTAATGGCGGTTATCTTCTTCATTCATATTCTGAGCTAGAAGAAGCTTTTTTCCCATATATTAGTGATCCAAAATCTCGCCAAATGATTAAAGAAGCCTATGAAATGGCAAAAAAATACCATGAAGGGCAAATGAGAAAATCTGGTGAAGACTATATTCATCACCTTCTTGAAGTTGGCTATATTCTCGCTAAACTTCAGGCTGGTCCAGCAACGATTGCTGCTGGTTTCTTACACGATGTTGTCGAAGACACTGATGCCACTTTTGAAGAAGTGCAAAGCAAATTTGGTGAAGATGTCAGCAAAATAGTCGAGTCGTTGACAAAAATTCAACGGATGAAACTTTCACATCGTGATTATGAAGATTTTGAGGCTGAAGACCATCGCAAGATTTTTCTTGGCATGGCCAAAGATGTCCGCGTCATCATTATCAAACTAGCTGACCGTCTTCATAATATGCGAACCTTATCTTCGCTTCCTAATAATCGGCAGATTGCTTTATCGCGAGAAACACTTGAAGTGTTCGTGCCGATTGCTCATCGCCTAGGTATTAACACCATCAAAAGTGAACTTGAAGATTTGTCATTAAAGTATTTAGAGCCTGATAAATACGAATTAATTTCAAATCTCCTTGATAAAAAGACAAAAAATCGCACAAAATCACTAGACTCGCTTAAAAAGCGAATTGCCGATATCTTGTTTGAAGGTAAAATCCCCTTTCAAATGGAATCACGCGTCAAAACAATTTATTCAATTTATAAAAAAATATATAAAAAAGGCTATAATTTTGATGATATTTTTGATGTTCTCGCTATTCGTGTAATCACAGAAACCGAACTGAATTGTTATGAGATTTTGGGCATCATTCACGCAACTTTTAAACCAATACCTGGTCGTTTTAAGGATTATATAGCTGTTCCCAAACCAAATATGTATCAATCCTTACATACGTCCATTGTCTCAGGCGATGGTAATATTTTTGAAATTCAAATCCGGACCAAACGTATGGATGAAATAGCCGAAACAGGAATTGCCGCCCATTGGCGGTATAAAGAAGGCTCTAACTATAATGCCAAAGAGGAGCAGCGGCAGATTGAAGAAAAGCTCCACTGGTTTAGAGATTTTGTCAACATTTCCAACGAACAAGATGGCGACGCTAAAGAATATATGGATACTCTTTCCAAAGATATTTTTGAAGCCAACGTCTACGTTTTTACTCCCAAAGGCAAAGTTATCGATTTGCCGATTGGATCGACTCCTATCGATTTTGCTTATCGTGTCCACACCAAAGTTGGTGATTCGGCAGTGGGGGCTCTTGTTAATGGTTCTCTTGTTTCGTTGGGTACCGTTTTAAAGACAGGAGATGTTGTTGAAATACGTACCTCTAATGCCTCACCAGGCCCCAATGAAGGGTGGCTTAAAATCGTTCGCACATCCCAAGCGCGTTCCCACATTAAAAAATTTTTATTAAAGAAGAATGCTGAATTATTAAAGGATGAGCGAATTGCCAAAGGCAAACAATCAGCGATTGATGCTTTTAAAGATCGCGGCGTCGAAGAGCAAGAAATGATGACGCTTCTTAGTGCACAAAGTGTATTAAATAATTATCATGTCAAAGATATCGATGAACTTTTTGTCGCGTTGTATAGCAAAAATCCGACACCTTCAGCGGTGATCGATTTTTTAAATATTAAACGCAAACCAACAATTTTTAAACTCGACAAAGGACCATTGCAAAAAGACGATGATCACATACCCGTTTTTGTCTCGGGAGCTGGCAAAATCGCCATTACGCTTGGCAGTTGCTGCACTCCTATTCCTGGTGATGACATTGTTGGATATATTACCAAAGGTAAAGGCGTAACTGTTCATCGAGTCACTTGTCCAAATATCGCCAATGAAAAAGCCCGCTTGATTGATGTATTTTGGCGCGAAGCCGAACACTTAGAAACATATCCGGTTGATATCAAAATTGAGTCGGCCGATCGCACTAATTTATTAATCGATATCATGTCGACATTTTCGGCCAATAAGGTATCGGTTTCCACGATTACAGCTAAGCTTCATCCGCAAACGATGAACACGAC
>JAAZFR010000131.1 GCA_012971835.1 Erysipelotrichia bacterium | reverse complement strand
TAATTCTTTAATTGCGGATACTTTTTTCACTGCAGACACCAATATCAAAATTCGATGTGTGTTTTATACACACTCAACTAATACAAATTTAATCAATTAAACTTGAATATTCAAGTTTTAATAAAAATATTTATTCTTTTATAACTTAGCAACGGATGTTGAAAAAGTAAAATCACTCGGGTCAAGCAATGTGCCAGCATAAGCACCAATATCTTCAACACTATATTCAATATTTTTTTCTTGCCACGAGCGATAAACTTCACTCCCGCCAACTTCCTCAAAAGTGCCACTAAAGTATGTGACTTTTTTGATCATTCCATCAACGATAAGGATTGAATCAGAGACGCTTTCGCCAAGCGCTGGGTCGTTCGGGCTATAAGAACCGGAGAGTTCAATTTTCAAGCTTTGACTGGTGTTAAGCGCTGTATTTCCTTCAACTACTCCTTCGGAGTTACTCGCATATTTTATTGCTGTAAAAGACACGTTAGAAAATAACTCGCTGTCTTCGTAGTCAGTGTAATTGCTTGCGAAATCAAGAGCCAGGGCCTGCCCGTTCACAAGGTTTAATTTGCGAATGTAATTTTCGGTGCCATATATTTTTTCTATCGCCACATCGCTATCCGTTCCTACAAAATCATAAATCTCATAATAGCGAGAAAGAGATGGGCAATAACCATTTCTAAATACTTGGTAATCAGCGTCAAGGTTAATATCAACTTCAACGCTTTCGGCTTCATCATAATAATTCTCTTGAAGGTTGTAATCGCCGATTAAAATCTTTTCGCTATCATAGCGAGAGACCTCTTTTGAATAATTAGCAAAAATGTCTCGCTCGTCATCAAGCACTCCGACATCATCATAATCAACGACTTCTTCAAGAGTGTAAGAAACACTGTTTGCATACCCATCGTTCGTGCCTAGCAAGTCTAAAATTTCATCTCTTTTTTCTTCGGTTTGTCCGCCTAAGGTTAATAAATCAATCGTGTTTTCTAAAGTATCATCGCGTTCAAAAACAAAAAACCGTGAATCTTCTTCGCAAAAATCAGGATAACTTCCATCATCGCTAGAAATCGGATCGGTAGCAGGGCCTCCACAACTGACAGCAAAAAAACTTGAACTGATGAGAATTAAGAATGCGCGTGTCTTTTTCATATGTTTGTGGGGCGAAAAGTAAGACTTTTCTATTAACAAGTATAAGTGAATTCTAATCTAATTTGTATCTTTCTTATATAAATTTGCTTTTACTTTTGGCGTTTGCCTTTAAAAAAGTTGCTGATTATCTGTCCGCACTCCTCTTCTAAAACGCCACCGACAACCTTTGGTTGATGATTCAAATTTTTTTGATCAAATAAATTGTAAGAACTGCCCAGCGCCCCACCTTTTGGGTCTTTGGCGCCATAAACAATTCGTGCGATTCTTGTCCAAAGAAGCGCTCCAGCGCACATTGAACATGGTTCAACCGTAATGTAGATAGTACATTCATCTAGACGCCAAGCACCTACTTTTTTACAAGCCTTACGAATTGCATTAATTTCGGCATGCGAAGTCGGATCGTTAGTCGACTCACGCTTGTTGTGTGCTTTTGCCAAAACCTTATCGTTTTTAACGATAACAGCGCCGACTGGGACTTCATCCTTTAACTCGGCTTTCTCTGCCTCTTTTAAGGCTATTTGCATGTAATAAATATCTCGATTGTTCATATAAATAAACCACCGCACATGCATCAGCAACTTAAGGCTGCTGCGTTTCCGCCCTGACCTGGTTCATCGAGATACATCGC
>JAAZFR010000017.1 GCA_012971835.1 Erysipelotrichia bacterium | reverse complement strand
GGAGATACGGTGGGCGATCCATTTAAGGACACAGCGGGGCCATCAATTAATACACAAATTACCGTCGTCTCCCTTGTCGCTTCGCTGATGGCTTATATCTTTATCGCATACAGCATATTTTAGTTTTTAAACTATAATCAAAAAAAGCCACATTTTGTGGCTTTTTACATGCAAATTGATGATTATTTCTTCAAAAAACGTTTCTTTTCTTCGGGAGTATCGAACCCTAAGGTACCTCCCGGATTCATGATGTTATTGGGATCAAAGTGCTGCTTTAACGTCTTTAATACGGAGTACTCAGTTTTCCCTAATGAACCTTCAAGCCATGGACCAAACATTTTGCCAATACCATGATGATGTGACATTGAAGCTCCAGATTTTTGAATCGCATCGAGAATTCCGCTATGGTAGGCGATATAGTCATCAATATTATTCATTCTAGTGATAAAAATGAAATATAGATTTGCGCCCTGCGGATAAGCGTGTGATAAATGAGTGGTGACGACGGTATTGGGACGAGAATGGCAGTACGCACGGACGCTTTTGTGTACTTCGTCCATGTTCGACCATAAAACCGAACACTCTAAAGTGTCAGTTAAAATGCCGAAATCTTGCATTGCATCGCGGAGATATGGATCAGTGAAGCGGCCCTTCTCCCAAGCTTTTGTAACATAACCAGTGAGATTCATTCCGCCATGTTTCCTGGCGATGCGCTTAATATTTTTGGCAACATTCTTGGCAAATCCTTTTTCGCCTTCACTCCAGCCGAGAAATAGACTTCTTTCCATGGGTTTATAGCCCCCAATATTAAATAATTTTGCAAGTGGCGATTCATCGACGCCATAAAGGCGCAGCATCAAATCGGTTTCCTCGGCGTCCGAGCAGCGGAATACTGAAGCAAAACCTGCCTCACATTGCATCATTTCTCTTGTTGCTTTTTGGGCATCTTGCCAATTATGAAACATAAACGAAAAACACTTACGGTTTTCTTTTGTCAGACGAAAAACGCGCAATGTTACATCGGTTAGGACACCGAAAGCTCCTTCACTTCCCATCATGATGTGATTAAGTGATGGACCGGTTGCTTCACGCGGATAAGGCGAAGTAACGATATTGCCGATTGGGGTCGCATATTTTTGTTCGAGGACAAGATCCTCAATCTTGCCATAGTAAGTTGAGTTTTGACCAGCGCCTCGTGTTACGACCCAGCCCCCAACTGAACTATATTCAAAGGATTGCGGAAAGTGCCCACATGTATAAGCTCTTTTAGCATTAAATAGCTTTTGGGCATCATTAAGAACTTCTTCAAGTTTTGGGCCACTCATACCAGCTTGAACGGTGATTGTCTGGTCTATTTCATTAAAGGAAATAACTTTATTGAAGCGAAGCCTCATATCGAGACTTATTCCACCCTTTACGCACTCAACCCCACGAGTGACACTACTTCCGCCTCCATAAACATAAACAGGAATTTTGTGCAAAGCACAATAAGCAACGATTTTTTCAATTTGTTCGCGGTTGTCGGGATATAAAACAACTTCAGGAATATTCTCGACGATTTTTTGACGCATGCGTAAAACATCATGCATGGTTTTGCCATAGGCAACACTGAGGCGCGAGTAGTTATCAGTTCGAACGTAATCTTCACCTACTATTTCTTTAAATGCTTTAATGTGTTTCTCTTCGATTTTAGTGGGTAATTGATAGTCGACTGGTCCAAAACCAAGACCCCCATCATATTTCTTAAAATCTTCATCGCTCATTTTAAACACGTCTTTTATGACACGATAAAGATTTTCCTTTGGCCACTTAAAATAATTTGGGTCACCCCAACGAAAAATAGAGCGCCAACTACGGGGATCAGCCGGAGTGTCAACCCATTTTGGTGAAAAGCCTTTGTATGGTTTGTTTGCCATTATTATTCTTTCCTTTCTTTGATGATTGAACGCAATTCTCGATATAGTGGTTTTAATTGCTTGTAAATGCGACGATAAATTCTTTCATAAAGGCCACGATAAATATCGTGTATTTCCTTATTTGGCGTAAAGGTTTTGGTGTAGTGGACCATGTTTTCGATTGCTTCTTTATAGTTTTGATATACACCTAGACTTACAAAGGCGACCATTGAACTACCTAATCCGCATGCTTCATATGTTTGAATTTTATAGACAGGCTTTCCAAACATATCAGCCGTAATTTGACATATTTCATCGCTTTGTGATCCGCCACCGGAAACAGTAAGACCAGTAATGGGCTGTTTAGAACTTTTTTCTAAATTTTCCATGCCTTCCATCAAGCCATAACCAATTCCTTCAATTATTGCTTTATAGATATGAATCCGTGTATGCTCACTAGAAAATCCGATAATGCTTCCTTTGGCTTCAGGCTGTTTAAGCATCGGCGCCCAATAGGGCTGAAGAATAAGACCATCACTGCCTGGCGGAATCTCTTTAAGACGGCGATTTAGTAATTCCTCAGGAGAGATGCCTAGTTTTGGCGCTTGGACGACTTCCTTTTCGGCGAATTCTTTCTTAAACCAACTAATCATCCAGAAGCCACGATAAACCTGAATTTCCGGATTCCATGTACCACTGACTGCACCAGGATAGGCCGGCATAAATTGTTGTGGTTCGACATACTTACGCAAAGTCGTTTGAATTGTGGCTGTAGTGCCAAAACTAAGCGAAGCTAGATTATTATCTAAAACGCCACAACCGAGAGTCTCACAAGCTTTGTCGGATGCGGTAGCAATGACGGGAAGTCCTTCCTTAATAAGGAATTCTTCACTAACAGATTTTGATATATAACCCAGCACCGATCCTGGCGTCACGATTTCTTGAAGTTTATCGTATTCAACATCAAAAATCGGGTACTTTATGTTAGAAGGATCATACCATTTGTTATTTTTGTAATCGAAAGGAATGTGGGCAACCTGTGAGGCCGCTGAATCGATTAAAGCACCAGTTAACTGATAAGTTAGGTAACCGCTGAGAGTGAGATACTTATATGTCTTTGCCCATATTTCTGCTTCATTTTCTTTAATCCAATTACTTTTTGTGATTTTTCTTTGATCTTCAAGAGCTTCGCTCATACCCACAAGGGCAAACGCCAAACGAGAAAGAAGGGGCAAAGGTTTTTCACACTTGGCTTCTCTTTGATCAAGCCAGACAATAACATCGCGGAGAGGCTGGATTTCTTTATCCACACAAACACAAGTATCACGGATTGTTGTAATTGTGACAGCGACAATTTTGTCGATTTGATCAGGATGATTAGTGTGAATGCGGCGCGATACTTCCTTAAGTGTATCGACATAGACGCTCGGTTTTTGTTCTGCATAGCCTGGTTGCAAAGAATAATATGCGGGATTAAATGCCGTTTGTTCTTTGGCAATAATATTGCCCTTTTTGTCTACGAGAAGAGCCCTGATGCTTTGTGTTCCACAGTCGAACGTCAAAATTAATGGATTCGCGATCATACTTTAAAATCTCCTTTATGCATATCAGCAGTTGTAATGACATTAGTGTCAGTTCCAAAAATATTATGAATGATGATTGATCCAATTGGGAGATAATCCTCAAGAATAATCTCTTTTAAGAGTCTGATTAAATCAGGGATCTTGCTTTTGGAAATCACGCCATCAGTCCTTACGGCCACGACTGGATATTCCGGCAAGTTTGTTTTGACAGTTGAACATACACTTCTTTGCGGATTAGTTAGTTCCTCGATGGCAAAGGAAAGGCCACGAGGACATTTATTACCGCTCACCTCAAGGCTTGTGTCATCAATACTTAGTTGACAACCATTTGGGCAAACAATACAAGTTAATATCTTTTTCATTGTTCAACCTCCAAACGCACTCTAATTGAATGACAGTTCTTATCACTTACATTGAAGGTGACTTTTTCCATCTCAGGGGGGCGAAGTCTCTGGTACTTCTTCCGCAATATTTCTTTACCATCACTTTCAATTATTAAGGTAGCTTTATCAAATTCGGCTGCACTACGAAAATACGCAACTATGTTATCAAGCCTTCCGTTAATGTCGATATGGGAGGGCACGAAATAAAGGAGATTATTATCGATGGCAATTTCCTGCAAATTTCGTGCAGAAAGCGCATTTTTTGTTGCAAAGTGACCTGCTATTTCTCCGCTTTCTGAAACATAATCGGCCAAATCACTGACATGAAGTGAGTTTCCACACGAATACACTCCCTCAACCAAAGTCATGAGGTTTTGGTCAACATAAGGACCTTTCGTTTTCGGATTAATCGGGATATTTAAACTTTCGGCAATTTCGTTTTCAGGAATCAAACCGACCGATACAATCAAGGCATCACAATTTACGATTTGTTTTGTTTCTTCAATGGGGCGCATTCTTTCGTCGACTTTTGCTATTTCGACAGCCTCGAGCCGTTGTTCACCAAAGACGCGCGTAACGGTGTGCGAAAGGTATAAAGGAATTTTAAAATCATCTAGACATTGAACAATATTGCGTGTCAAGCCGCTTGGTGTCGGTTTAACTTCATATACACCGAGAACTTGCCCCCCCTCAAGAGTGATTCTTCGCGCCATAATTAGCCCAATATCGCCACTACCTAGAATTACGCATTTTTTGGTTGGCATTTTTCCTAAAATATTAATGTAATATTGTGCCGACCCTGCGGTAAAGATGCCACTTGGATTGCTCCCATCGATAAAGATTTGTCGTGCTGTTCTTTCTCGACACCCAGTCGCTAAAATAATACGGCGCGCCATTATTTCTTTGATTCCCTCACGCGTGACAATTGTAATAAGAAAAGAATCATCTGCTTTAACTATGTTAATAACATAAGTCAAAGTGCTGATTTCGACATTGCTACTGGTTACTTTTGCGATTTCACGATAAGCGTATTCCGGACCACTAAGTTTCTCTTTAAATCTAGTAATACCAAAACCATCATGAATACATTGTTTGAGAATTCCGCCAAGCTTGGCCTCTCTTTCGATTAGCATTACTGTTCCCCCGTTTTGACTAGCTTTCAAAGCGGCGGCTAAACCAGCTGGTCCTGCTCCGATTACGGCGACATCATATTGTTTCATGCGATGTCCTCCTTGGTGCAGCCTAGTAAAACAGAGCCTTCACCTTTTTTCTTAATTTCGCATAGCGACTTCTTTTGGTACTCGGCCATAAGCTGAATGATCAACTGTTGGCAAAATCCACCTTGACAGCGCCCCATTCCCGCACGAATTCGTCGTTTTAATCCATCCAAAGTATTAATTTCCAGCGGGCGATTTAAAGCATCGATAATTTCGCCTTTTGAGACTTCCTCACACCGACATATTATTTGACCATAATCCGGGTTTTGTTTTATTAGATTATTACGCATTTCTAAACTTAATGAGGCAAGAGGAGAATTGATTGTGCGTTTGGGGTTAAACGAAGGGTTCAAATCGAGTTTACTGTTGCATATTTCCTCATAGATTTTTACGACATCCTCAGCGATTGCTGGAGCGGCCGTTAACCCTGGTGATTGAATGCCAGCGGCATGAATAATATTAGTTGTCCACTTGCCTTTTCTAATCACAAAGTCTTCCTCGTAAGTCGAAGCACGTATTCCCGCAAAATAGGTAATAACATCGCTTCGAGATAGTAAAGGAATCGTGTATGAATGTTTTTCAAACAAGGCATTTATTTCTTCGTTGGTTGTTGAAAAATCTTCGCGTTCTGGCGTTTCAGCTGCAGTCGGACCGACAACGACATTGCCGTCGACAGTAGGAATAATGCCTCCGCCCTTGGTATGTGCCTTTTTATCCTTGCTACCAAAGTAGAATGACAAAGTAGAGTTCACTGATTTCTTGGCAAATTTTTTGTCGAGGATCATTTCCACGCCCCGACGGGGGTGAATGGTAAAAAATTGGTCATTAGCCATCTTGGCAACGACATCGGCGAATGTGCCGGCAGCATTGACTACCACCTTCGGATAAAACGAACCGCGATTCGTAACCACGGATTTAATGAGGCTATTTTCTAATTCAATTTTGATCGCGGCAGTATTTAGATAAATACGTCCTCCGTTTTCGATGGCATTTTCGGCAAGTCCGACAACCATGTTATAAGGAGAAATAACGGCTCCTTCAGGGAAAAAAACAGCGAATTTGGCTTCTTTGTTGATATTTGGTTCGCGTTTCAATAGTTCTTTTTTGCTGAGGTAGCGGGCACCCTTGATTCCCTTTTTGTTAGCGCTTTTTAGAAGAAAAGGGACAGCGATTTTAGCTAAGTTTTTATTAAAGACCAATGTTTGGCCATGGCGAATGTAATCAACGTTTAAATCCTTGGCTAGCTTCTCGTATATTTGGACAGAACGTCTTAAATATTTGTGTTTATTACTGTAGCGTGGTAAATCGATGCCGACATGAATACAACCGTCATTCCGGCTGCTGGCATGCAAGGCAACATCGTTTTCCTTTTCGATCAAGCGTGCATCGATGCGATACTTTGTAAATTCGCGTAGGATTGCAGCTCCGACAATACCCCCGCCGATAATTAATACATCGCACCTTGTGCCATCATATTTTTTATCGTTAATACTCGCCGTCCGCATTTTTTGAGTAGGGTAGCCTTTTAAAATAATGTCGTTAATAACCCCTTCACTTTTGGCTTTGGCTGCTAAGTAGCCAGCCTCGACAATATCTTCCCATTTGTCTAACTCACCACTTAATCTTATGCACCCATCTTTATCATTTATGATAACATTCGGAAAACGCTGATGGATTTTTACTATGACTGATTGCTGGAGTTTATTTGTCATTTTTTGTCTCCGACATTCATCATTATCTTAACGAGTCTATTTTCATCAAATCCGTTATCCTGAAGAATTTCTTGAACAACAAGACCATCAATAATCAGCATTAAGGTGTAGGCGAAAGCTTCATCGTCTTCAAGATGAGCGAATACTTTTTTAACGCCGATAAGAAGAGTGCTTCGCCACTCGCGATACTTCTCGATAAATTTTGCTCTTAAAATCTCGTTTCCACCAAGGCATTCGTTAATCAAAAATATATGCATTTTTGCGCGATCAAATAGTTTGACGCTTTTATGAAATACAACTTCAAGAAAACGTTGGGGATGAAGGTCGTTTTCATGACGACTCAACCACTGTAGATATTCTTCTTTTAAACTCTCGATATGACGAGAAATAACATCGAAGACAAGTTCATCTTTAGTTGCGTAATGATAATAAATGGTTCCAGGTGAAAGGTTGGCCTTTGTTGAGACATCGCGTAACGAAAAGTTTTTGACCCCTTTCGCGGCAATTAGATTCTCGACAGCTGAGATAATTCTATCTTTGCTTATGCTTCCCTTTGGGCGACCCATAATAATTATTCGGTTAAACGACCGAATTACTCCTACTTGTATTTTAGCAAGACAGCAAAATAATTTAAAGACCGAAATGTAAATACATATTCAAACCACATTAATTGACAATTTCCATGAGGAAGGAGAAAATATCGATACCCCCCATGGGAGGGGTGGAGGTAGATATGAAACACCAAGAAGCGATGAAAACTTTAAAAGTGGCAAAAGGACAATTGGATGCTGTAATAAGCATGATCGAGAACCAAAGATACTGCATCGATATTTCCAATCAAGTGCAAGCGACTCTTGCGCTATTAAAAAAAGCTCAGAAACAAATTATTAGTGAACATCTTGACCATTGCGTTAGAGAATCATTTTTAAAAAATAGTTCAGAAGAAAAGATTGAGGAAATCCAGCAGTTGCTCGATAGGATTTTGTAATGGACAAGAAAACATTTGATATTGAAGGCATGACATGTGCTTCATGCGTTCGCGCTATCGAAAGAGAAACAAAAAAGGTTGATGGTGTAAAAGGTGTTTCAATCAATCTTTTAACGAATAAGATGGATGTTACTTTTGACGATGCAAAAACAAAAATAGAAGATATTCAAAATAGTGTTAAAAAAGCTGGATATAAAGCCGAGATTGAAACCGATGATTTATCATTTAATGTTGAAGGAATGACGTGCGCTTCCTGTGTTCGCGCTGTTGAAAAAGCTGCGTTAAAAACTCCAGGCATCTTGACTGCAAACGTAAACCTCGCAACAGAAAAATTAAAAATTACTGTTGAACCAAACCGTTTTCGTATTAGTGAACTTAAGAAGCGAATAGCGACTGCGGGATATCGCATTAATCAAGATAATCAAATCGACAATCACCAAGCAAAGAAGAATAAAGAAATATCAATTCTAAAAATTAAATTCTTGTTAACTCTCATTTTTACCATCCCTCTTCTTTATATTGCAATGGGTCACATGATTGGTCTTCCTCTTCCTTTATTTATCGATCCCCATCATCATCTTTTTAACTTTGCAATTGCCCAACTTATTCTCACGATACCCGTCGTTATCATAGGTTACAAATTTTACACCGTTGGTTTTAAAACGCTCTTTTTATTTAATCCAAATATGGATTCATTAGTGGCTCTTGGCACATCGGCCGCCTTTTTATACGGTGTATATACAACAATCCAAATCGGATTGGGTAATCTAAACGAAGCAAATTTATACTTTGAATCGGCCGCGGTGATTATCACCTTGATTTTACTTGGTAAATATTTCGAGGCTTTATCGAAAGGAAAAACTTCTGAGGCAATTAAAAAACTGATAAATCTCACCCCAAAAACCGCTACAACCATTAAAGATGGAATTGAAATTATCGTCGATGTCGAAGATGTTAGTAAAGGCGACATCATCATTGTCAAACCAGGAGAGAGACTCCCGGTTGATGGAGTTGTGATTGAAGGTTATACCTCAATTGATGAATCAATGTTAACTGGCGAATCGATGCCGATTGAAAAACAACAAGGAGATATTGTTATTGGTGCAAGCATTAATAAAAACGGCTCAATAACATATCAAGCTACAAGAATTGGAAAAGAATCGACTTTGGCTCAGATAGTTAAGTTAGTTGAAGACGCGCAGAGCACAAAAGCGCCAATTGCAAAACTGGCTGATCGCATATCGGGAATTTTTGTTCCGATTGTCCTCGGGTTAGCAATTATTGCCTTTTCTTTTTGGATGTTAATGGGCGAAGGCTTTCCCTTCTCCATATCGGTTATGATCGCTGTTTTGGTCATTGCTTGTCCGTGTGCATTAGGTCTTGCGACACCAACGGCTATTATGGTGGGGACCGGCAAAGGTGCAGAATATGGAATATTAATCAAAAGTGGTGAAGCGTTAGAAAAAGCGCACAAAATTACAACTGTTGTTCTTGATAAAACCGGTACAATTACCAAAGGAAAACCCGAGGTAACAGATATTGTTGTATTCGGAAACAACGATGAAAACAATGTTTTAAGAATTGCTGCAAGCGCGGAATATCATAGTGAGCACCCACTTGGCGAAGCAATTATTGCTGAGGCTAAAAAAAGAAAAATTGTTTTAGACAAAACGGCTGATTTTGTTAATGTTCCTGGTCAAGGGATTAAAACCTCGATTGAAGATGAGATAATCTTCGTTGGAAATGAAAAGTTGATGTTGACAAATAGTATCGATTTATCAGCCTCATCATTAGTTGCTAATAAATTAGCGTTTGAAGGAAAAACGATAATGTTAGTTGCCGCCAGCCAACGAATAATTGGCATCATCGCAGTGGCTGACACTATTAAAGAAAGTTCGAAGGAAGCGATTGCTCAAATGCATCATCAAGGCATCAAAGTCTATATGTTGACTGGAGATAATCAAAAAACAGCTGAAGCAATTGCGTCTCAAGTGGGAATTGATCAGGTTATAGCGCAAGTTATGCCAGAAGAAAAATCACAACACATCGCAAATCTACAAAAAGAAGGACAAGTGGTGGCGATGATAGGCGACGGAATAAATGATGCGATTGCCTTGGCCCAAGCTGATGTTGGAATGGCAATCGGAACAGGAACTGATATCGCCATGGAATCAGCGGACATTGTTTTAATGAAGAGTGATTTGAATGACGTAGCAACCGCTCTTCAACTATCGAAAAAAACGATGAAGAACATTAAAGAAAATCTCTTTTGGGCCTTTTTCTACAACTTACTTGGTATTCCAATCGCGATGGGTATTCTCCATTTGTTTAATGGGCCATTGCTCGATCCGATGATTGCCGGTGCAGCCATGAGTTTTTCTTCAGTATCAGTCGTCTTAAACGCGCTTAGATTAAAAAGATTCAAACCAAGGAAAGGAGAAATCAACAGTGAAAAAAACACTAAGAATTGAAGGCATGAGTTGTAACCATTGTGTCAATCACGTTAAAAACGCCCTTTTAGAAATTGAAGGCATCATTGATGTCGAAGTAAATCTTAACTCGAAAACAGCCGTCGTCATATCAAAACAAGATATTGATGATAGCGAGTTTGAAAAGGCGATTGATGAAGCCGGATATAAGCTAACAAATGTTCAATAAGAAAAGATTGTCTCAATTTGCGAGACGATCTTTTGTTAATCAAATACTATGTTGGTTCTTCTTCTGTCGGAACTTCCGTGTAAGTATCAAGGTCAGTTGGAAGGTCGACAGTAACTAATTTGTTCATATTATTGATGTCGACGTGGAGCGAAGCATCGACTTTATGAAGTTCATGACCACCATCATCTCCACCGGGAACGGTAACGGCAATATCAACATCAAAATATAATTTACTCAGAAATCCATCTTCACCGACACCAATAGTAAGTTTTACCTCAGTTATATTAAATAAACTGGATAGTTGTTGTGTAATCATCGTACGAATTTCAGCAATCTCGTCACTAGTAAGTTCTGAAGGATCATATTCTCCAGAATCCTCCATCACTTTCATATATAGGCTAACAACATCGTTCATGGTGACTGAGTAAACAACGGTAAGTTCTCCGTCTTTTTGTGTAGCACTGATGTTTTCAATCGTATTCATGTAGGGGAGCATTTCCTCAACATCGATTGGCATGACGAGCGGTTCTTCGGGATCAATTTCTAAAAAGGTCGCTAAATTACCGACATGCGTTTTCATCGTCAAAACATCAGGAGCTTCTTCTTCAACTAGTGCGAATAATTCTTCGGCTTCAGTCAAATTGATATAAGCCCAGCCCTCACTTAAATATAAAGCTGCACCGGCTTGGGAGTTGACTAAAACCTCATCATTCTCTTCGGCTAAAATTGAAGCACTGACCTCTACGCTTCCTTCAGCCGTGTCTTCGAATAGATCGTTAACTTTAACGTTAACTTCACCAGAAGCATCAAGATGACGCTCAGCGACAACTGCTAATTGGTCGTCGTAGACCTTGCCGAGATAATCAATATCGGCTGTGACATCGATTTCAAACGAATCGATTTGAGTGGTGGTCATTTGGCTAATCGCTTCCACGACCATTTGATTGGCAACAGTATCCTCAATCGTGGTTCCTGGGCCATCGCATGAAGTCATCAAGGTTAGCGCAAATAACGGCAATGCGGATAGAAGCAATTTATTGAATTTGTTCATATGAACACCTCCGATTTTAGTATAGCACTAGAATAAAAAAGACAATAAAAATTGCATCGCTACCCCCTTCATAAACAAGCAAAAAAACGGTGTTCTTCGGCATAATATTTACGCATAAATATTAGTTGTTTATTTGATTTTGAAAAACCACTTAATAAATTTCATTTTCCCGATGGTGTAAGGAGGATATTTGAGTGGTAATTCGATTTTTGCTTTCTTTAATACGCTTTTCTCGTGAGTAAAAGTATCGAAGGATTTTTTCCCATGATAACTACCCATACCGCTTCGACCAACACCGCCAAAGGGGAGGCGGTCATTAGTTAAGTGCATTATCGTATCGTTGATGCAGCCACCTCCAAAACTAACGAGATCCATGATTCGTTTCGCTTCTTTGCCATTACTCGTAAATAAATAGAAAGCGAGAGGCTTCTCTTGTGTTTTAAACTCTTCGATTAAGGCATCAATACTCGTGAAAGATAAAATCGGCATGATTGGCCCAAAAATCTCTTCTTTCATAATCGCATCATCAAGATTGACGTTATCCATTATCGTTGGTTCAATCAATCTTCGTTCTTTATTGACATGACCGCCAAAGACGACTTTTGATGAATCAATAAGACCCACAAGTCTTTCAACATGTTTATCGTTAATAATACTTGGGAAATCATCGGTGATTGTTCCGTTTTGATAGTAGAAGTTTTGAATATAACCGATAACTTTTGATATAAATTTGTCCTTAACCGATTCATGGACATAGACGTGATCGGGAGCAACACACGTTTGCCCTGCGTTAAGATATTTGCCCCAAGTGATTCGTTTCGCAGCTAAATCTATATCGGCGTCATTAGTGACGACGCATGGGGATTTTCCACCAAGTTCAAGTACGACGGGAGTGAGGTGCTGACTGGCTTTTTCTAAAACGACTCGTCCAACATCATCTCCGCCAGTGAAGAATATGAAATCAAACTTCTGATTTAGTAAGGCTTGATTTTCTTCGCGACCGCCAACAACAACACTGAAAAGGCGAGGATCGAAGTTACTAGCGATTTTTTGAAGCACAAGTGAGATATTCCAAGCATACTTTGACGGTTTTAGGACAACGGTATTGCCAGATGCTAAAGAAGCGACAACTGGGACCATCGAAAGTTGCAAAGGATAATTCCAAGGCGACATAACTAAGGTGACGCCATACGGTTCTTTATAAATATAGCCAGAAGAAATAACGTTAACTAGACTAGTGGCAACTCTCTTGGGTTTCATGAACCCTCGCAAGTGCCTAAGCATATAATCTATTTCTTGAATTACTAATGAGTATTCGGTTGAAATGACATCGAATTCGCATTTGTTAAAGTCAAGCATAAAAGCTTTGTATATCTCGTCGTGCATGTCGAGTAAAACTTTGCGAAGCTTTTTTAAGGTATCGCGTCGAACTTGTAATGAACGTGTGTGGCCTTCGAAATAGTAATCGCGTTGTTTTTGAACGATTTCTTCAATCATGGTTTTTACCTCTATATCTAATTTTTCATATTTTTAAACAATTTGCCATAAGAGATACCTTGGACATACAAAGCAATCTTGTATTAATGCGTACACCCAAGACTATAATTTAAGTAATATGAATATCTTTTATCTTGACCCCAATCCAACAATTGCCGCTCGATATCATGTTGATAAACATGTTGTTAAGATGATTTTGGAATCTGCCCAAATATTGTCAACAGTTCATCATATCAATGCTTCTGACAAAAGGATTCTCGACAATATTTATCGACCAACCCACTATCATCATCCTAGTACGATATGGGCTAGTCAGAACAAAAACAATTATCGGTGGCTTTTTTTGTTGTTCGCTGCTCTCCTTGACGAATATACTTTTCGATTTGGCAAGACGCATAAGAGTTCAACCTTGATTGATTTTTTAAAAGAACCACCGGAGTCATTAAGTGATGATCCCTTTTTCCCTCCCACTCCCGCGATGGAAGATGAATATCTTATTAATGGTGATTCTCTTCTTTCTTATCGCAATTATTATCTTCGAGCGAAAAATCATCTTTTTCATTGGACAAAACGCTCAAGACCAGAGTGGCTAATTAAATAATCCATGCTATTGCATGTTTGTGATTTAGTCCTTTATTCACTTTCAAAAATAAGATAACATTTAACAAGGAGAATTATCATGGATAAGTTAAAAAATATCGATCAGGAGATTTTTGACGCAATTGCTTCGGAAAAAAAGCGGCAAATTGAAAATATTGAATTAATCGCCAGTGAGAATTTTGTTTCACTCGCTGTTTTAGAAGCGCAGGGGTCAATAATGACGAATAAATATGCCGAAGGCTACCCTAACCGCCGCTATTATGGTGGATGCGAATTTGTCGATATCGCTGAACAATTAGCTATTGAAAGACTCAAAAAACTATTTGGCGCACAATATGCCAATGTCCAACCTCATTCTGGTTCTCAAGCTAATATGGCCGTTTATCGTGCTTTGCTTAAACATAACGATAAAATTCTTTCAATGTCGCTGAGTGATGGCGGGCACTTGACTCATGGTTATAAACTATCATTTTCAGGAACCGACTATGTCGTTTTTTCATATGGCGTTGATGCAAAAACAGAAATGATTGATTATGAAGAAGTCGAACGTCTAGCTCTATCAGTTAAACCTCAAATGATTGTTGCTGGCGCGAGCGCTTATCCACGCGCAATCGATTTCAAACGCTTTCGTGAAATAGCCGATAAAGTTGGAGCCTATCTTTTTGTCGATATGGCACACATCGCTGGTTTAGTCGCTGGCGGTGTTCATCAAAATCCGTGTCCATACGCCCATGTCGTTTCTTCGACCACTCACAAAACACTACGCGGTCCTCGCGGTGGAGTCATTTTGACTAATGATCCCGACATTGCCAAGAGTGTTGACCGAGCCGTTTTCCCGGGCATTCAAGGAGGTCCGTTAATGCATATAATTGCTGCTAAGGCAGTGGCATTTAAAGAAGCTCTCGAACCGGATTTTAAACATTATGTAAAACAAGTTGTCGACAATTCCCACGCTTTAGCGGAAGAGTTAAGAACTCTCGGCTACCGCATCGTCAGTGGGGGTAGCGATAATCACATGCTTCTTGTCGATTTAAAATCATCTATCGCAATGACGGGCGCAGAAGCAGAAAAATTACTTCACGAAGTTGGCATTACATGCAATAAAAATTCAATTCCTAACGATCAAGAAAGGCCGATGGTTACTTCAGGCATTCGCCTTGGCACACCGGCAATGACGACTAGAGGTTTTAAAACCGAAGATTTTCGTGAGGTAGCCCATCTTATCGATGAAGCTTTAAAACATAGCAAAGATGCAAATATACTCGCAAAAGTCCATTTAAAAGTATTAGAATTAACAAGGAAATACCCCCTTCCTTACTAATCATGAAAAATAAAGAATCGAAGCTGATTATGCAAATGATTGCTGTCGCCATGGGCGTCGCTCTTTCCGTATTGTTAACCAGCTTTGTATTTATCCCCTTACCTTTTGGAGGCTTTTTAAACTTTACTGATGTTTTTATTGTTCTATATTCGATGTTTTTTGGACCATGGATCGGCGGAGCAGTCGGAGCCATAAGCGGCTTGATGGTCGATGTCATTTTAGGTTATGGTTTTTATGCGCCCTTCACTTTCTTCATCAAATTGATTGAAGGTTTAGTTGTTGGTTTCTTATTTTTTAAACTACCGGGCAAAATACGTTATGTGGCTCCCTTTATTGGCGGCGCCTTAATGGCCGCTTTATATATTATTCCCGACTATATCGCCCTGTCGAACTGGATTGCCTCGCTAACAAACTTCGGTTTTAACTTGATTCAGGGCGTGTTGGGGGCATCGCTAGGCATCGCTGTCTATGTTATTTTGATTAAGGCAAAAGTAAGACCTCCTGCTAACTCATAAATAATAAAGTATTTATAACTCGACTTATCCGCGGAATATGATAGAATAATCCGCGGACTGTTTTTTATGAGGTGAGCAGGCAATGGAAGCATTAGAAATATCAAAATTTAAAAGGGCATCAAGACGCAGTGTACTTGCCTTTCAACACGTCTTTGCGATGTTTGGGGCGACAATTGTTGTTCCTCTTTTAACAGGTTTATCAGTTCCGGTCGGATTGTTATCGGCTGGTATTGGCACCATAATTTTCTATTTCCTTACAAAAAAGAAAGTGCCTGTTTTTCTTGGTAGTTCCTTTTCTTATCTACCAGGCATGATTGCCTATATGACAAGTCAAGGAGCCGGTAGTGTTGGCAGCGAATCATGGCAGCGAGCTGTTGGCGGTCTAGCACCAGCGATTGCCATTACAGGTCTTGTTTATGTACTTCTTTCCCTTTTAATTAAATTTGTCGGTATGGCACGTATAAAAAAGTTATTTCCTCCAGTGGTGGTCGGGCCAATCATTATCGTTATTGGTATGGTTCTTGCCCCAAAGATTTTGTATAACAATATTATTGGTCAATATGCAAATGGCGTTATGGATGCTTGGAAGGCTTGGTCAATTGCGCTTATCACTTTAATATCGATTGTCGTAATCGCGACTGGTTCTAAAGAAAAGAGCTTTTTCCGTGTCACCCCCATTTTAATTGGTTTTGCAGTTGGAATTCTCGCCACGGTTGTCATTGATTTAATTGAACTTTATGCACTTTCTGGCGATATTGCCAAGACAATTATCTTCTTCAAATTTACGAGTGCGGGAGCGATGGCGAACGGAATCGACTGGAGCCAAATAGTTATTTTTCAGAATTTTGGTCAAACCTTTGGTTTTTATAAATATCTTCGCTTTGATTTGAGCGCCGTTTTACTGCTCTCGCCAATCGCCCTTGTCGGATTTATGGAACATATTGGTGATATTAATGCAAGCAGTGCCGTATGCGGTAAAGATTTCACTGTCGATCCAGGAATTAACCGTACAGTTTTAGGCGATGGTGTAGCAACGTTATCTGCCGCCTTGCTCGGCGCTCCTCCCAAAACAACTTATGGAGAAAACACGGCTGTTTTGGCTATCACACAAAACTACGATCCGTTCAATCTCTTCTTAGCCGCAATTTTTGCAACTGTCTTAGGCTTCTTCACTGTGTTTGGTAATTTGGCCATGACAATTCCCGCCCCGGTTATTGGTGGGGCTTCAATCGTCTTATTCGGTATGATTTCGGCATCTGGCTTGAAAACATTAATTTCCAGCAAAATTAACATGAATAACACGAAAAATATGATAGTTGTTTCGGTTATCCTGTCACTTGGATTGGGTTTAGCTTCTTTATCTCTTGTCGGCGATATTACTGGTGACAACATTTACAAAATAATTATTGGCACAGTCGAGATATCGCCACTTGCAATATGTGCTTTAAGTGGCGTTATTCTTAACCTTCTTTTACCTGATCGGCAAAAAGAAATAGCGACAATTCAATAGGCGACAATTTTGTAAGTATATCAAATTGTTTTACCTAGCAATTTATAATATGATTTATACACAGGTTTGTATAACAAGAATGGATGTGTGATTGACTTATGTGGAATGCACTTGAAGGGATGGGCGCTTGGGGTATTGTCTTAGCAATATTAATCATTTTTATTGCTAAGATTGTTGAGGTTACCATAGGTACCCTGCGACAGATTTTAGTAGTTAAAGGTTTTCGAAAGTTGGCCGTTCTTCTCGCTTTGATTGAAATCTTTTTATGGGTTTTCATCGCTTCGAAAGTCATTAATGACCTTAGTGTTAATATTCTTTATGGTATTGCCTATGGACTTGGCTTTGCCGCGGGTGTTTACTTCGGCTCAATTATCGAACAAAAACTCGCTTTTGGAATGTTGCTGGTGCAAACAATTACGACCGAAAAGAAAGGTTTAGAAATTGCCAAGGAATTGCGCGATAAAGGTTATGGCGTGACCACCGTTGATGCCAAAGGGAAAGTAGACGACCGCAAAATAATGATGGTGTATGCCAATCGTCGCGGTAGTCAAGAAATCATTGAACAAGTTCTGCTTATCGATCCAACTGCCATGATTGTCACAAATGATGTTGGCACATTGTCGGGCGGTTACATTAGGTTGAAAAAATCTTTATTAAAATAAAACAAAAAGAAAAGGCGACTTAGATAGCCAAGTCGCCTTTTTTAATCCAGCCGAGTTT
>JAAZFR010000130.1 GCA_012971835.1 Erysipelotrichia bacterium | reverse complement strand
TTTTATCTGATCTTTTCGAGCGAACTTTAAAAGTATTAGCCACTTTGTCTTTGACCATCTCAAGCGCTATCTTTTTAATTGTATCGATATCCTTTTCTTGTCTCGTCACAAGGGTAAGAGAATTAATGCCACTAATTTCTTGAAGTTCGCTAATCATCGCATAAGGGTCGTTATCATTAACTAAAATATAAATATGATCGAATCTCGTTTCGATTTGAAAATCTGGAAAACTGCCACCTAATTTTCTTCGAATGTTGGTCGCGAGCAGTTTGACAAAGTCCATCTTATTGCGACCTTTGGTCGATAGTTCGCCGAAACGGACCATAATTCGTTCATATTTCATGTTCTTATCCTCGCAACAACCGCTTCAAAAGCTTTAATAAAAGCCTGTATATCCTCTAGTTTTGTCATCTTATCAAAACTAATACGCATAGTATTATTTGCTAGTTCTTCGCTTCGACCTAATGCTTTAACTACATATGATGAAGTTGTCAACTTTTGATGACAAGCACTAATGGAAGAAACCATAATTCCTTCGTTGGAAAGGGCTTCGACAATAACGCTTGTTTTCTTATCCGTAAGAGAGAAATTGAAGATATATGGAGAGCCATTGCTCGGGCTATTGATAACAACGTTATTCCGCTTTGCGAAGTGACTACGAATATATGAATATAATGAAGTAACATTGATGGTCGCTTTTTGCTGATTATAAATCGCTTCTTTTGTGGCAATCGCCAAAGTGTAGGCTAAGGCTATGCTAATCGTTGAACTTCTTAAACCAAATTCTTGATTTCCTCCACTTAACAAGGGAAGAAGATCAATTGTTTTTTTGATAACGAGAGCACCGCTACCTTTAAGTGCGTTAATTTTATGACCCGAAACACAAAACATGTCGATATCTTTGTAAGGTAATGAGACTTTGCCAATCGCTTGTGTTGTATCGACATGCAAAACAGCCTTTGAATGCTGATGAACGATGTCAGCAATATCTTTAATCGGACTTATGCTTCCTATTTCGTTGTTCACCGCTATTATCGAAACGATAATGGTTGTCTTTTTAAGAGCCGTTCTTACATCTTCTGGACGAACTTGTCCTTTATGATTAACGTTTAAAACTGTCACTTCAAAACCAAATTGATCGCGAAGTTGCATTACTGATTCGTATACCGAAGGATGTTCAATATTGCTAACAATGATATGTTTGCCACGATTTTGATATTTTAAAGCAAATCCTTTAAGGGCTAGATTATTCGCTTCTGTTGCTGAAGAGACAAAAATAGCGCGGTGGCTCATTTCAACTCCTAGAGATTCTAAAATAGTCGCTCGCGCCTTCGATAAGTATTTCTCAGCATTTCTTCCCGCAAGATGATTGCTGTTTGCATTTGCAAAAAAGTCGCTTTCCAAGCGTTGATAGATATCAATAAGGGCACGACTTGGCTGAGTCGTGGCAGCATTATCTAAATAAATCATTGCTTATTTCCTGTAAGGGATGATGTTTTTTAGTCACTGACACTTCCGCCTTGACGAAGTTTTCTCAGGGCGTTGCTCGTATCGACATATGCTTTTTCGAAGTTCGCATTAAAAAAGTGCGCTTCGCTTTGCAAAACGAGATGATGAATGTCACTTAAGTGTTGACGATCGCGATTAGCGTACAAAATAGCCGATTCAGCTAACGCCATCATATTGTTGTCGCTTTCTATTTCATTAAGGACAGGCTCACCTTCCTCAATAAGCCATTGAATATTTTCCGAGACTGTCGTGATATCTATCGGAAGAACATTAAGAATATCGTTAACACTATTAAGCGAGGAGTAAATT
>JAAZFR010000016.1 GCA_012971835.1 Erysipelotrichia bacterium | reverse complement strand
AAGCCCATATGGGGACTTTTATTGATCTCTAGATAGCTCGAAAATTGCAAAATCAGGCAAAACAGTGTATAGTAATTAAAAATTTAAATATAATTTAAGTTTTGTTAAGAGAGGTGATTTTTTTGGCACGTTTTGATTTTATAGATGATAAGCAATTTAAGTATAACGAAGATATTTTCAAAGGTCTCCAAGCTTATAATCGTTCGCAAACAGGGTACCGTGAAAAGGATAAACAAAATTTTTATGTTTGTGATGATGGTGAGGTTATTGGCGCTTGTCACACCAAAATGGCATCTGACTGGTGTCATATAAGAAGAATATATTATAAAAATATCGATGTTCTGAAGGATTTATTAAACGATGTGAAGGAATACTACAAAGGAAAAGTCGAAGGATTTCAATTTAGCAGTGTCTTACCAAAGTTTATTAAAGACTTCAAAGAACTTGGTTATGTCGAAAAAGGGCGATTAAAAGACATGCCCATAGGTGGTGAGAACGTTTTTTTGCTTAGCACCGACTTTGCCCCTTATGAAACGAAAAAGGAATATGACATTCAGGCCACAGAACAGAGAATAGAACAATATGACGATGTTTTAAAAAAAGAAAACCGCAAATTAAGGAAATCACTAAATTTTTCTTCGGAGACGGTTGATATCCAGTTTGTCGTTTTGGATAATGGGAAATTTGTTGGTGGAATATACGGAAATTTTAAATATGACTACCTTTTTATTAATGTTTTATATGTTAAAGAAAAATATCGGGGGCGCAATATAGCAACCAAGTTAATGGACCTGATCGAAAACGCTGCTTTTGAAAAAGGTATAACCAACTTATACTTAACAACTTTTGAGTTTCAGGCTTTAGGTTTTTATAAAAAAAGAGGATACAAAAAAGTTATGGAAATTTACGATTATCCGATCGGTTTTAAAGAATATACTGTTTATAAAAATCTCAAAGAGATTAGGTAATTCTTTAGATAGAAAAATTTTTTTATAACTGGAAGCGCTATTCATTTTATATGAATTGTCCTGCGCTTTCGTACAGGAACAAGAAGCGATGCAACAAGACATTATGCACTTTTTTATCTAACTGTTCATAAATGCACTGTTTTGAAAAAAGCTATATTGGATTAAATGAGGATTTTTTACATAATGGCAGCGCATTTATTCGCTCACGTATAAATGAGTAGTATTTGCCTTTTTACATTCATTTGTCTTAATATAAACTCATTAGATAATATTGATTCATCTAATAGAAAGTTACATAGATTTTATGTGATGTGAGGAACAATTATGAGAATTCTCTTGAGATTTATCGTTGGCTTATTAGGATTCGTCGCCTTTTTATCAATGGGTGTTTTTGGCGCCTTATGGGCTTATGGACAATATGGCGCACCATTGATCGAAGCACAGCTCCGCGATGCCGAAGACCAAATTGAGGCCGAATTAGAAGACGAACATCCCGGTTCAAATATAACAGTCGAATTTAAAGAAGTTTTTTATAAAGTCGAAGGTACATCGTTTTTCGTTGCTTTTGAAGTAAACGCCATTGCCGAAATCGGTGGGATTGAAGTCGAAAATTCAACCACTTATGCATCCATTAACATTTGGAGCGTTGTGACTGGAAATGCCGAATATGAAACATATGAAGAAAGTGAATGGGACACCGTTAAAGAACAATATAAGACCGCTCCTAAACTAGTCTTTGATGGCGAAGAGGCGAAGAAAGTAGCGATTACGTGGCTTATTGTTTCGGCTGCCGTATTTGTTGGCAGCATCGTCATCAATGCCGTTGTGTTGCGCAAAAGAAAAATCGCTTAATAGATTAGTAAATATACTTCTTGCTCATTTTGATATTATTTGATTTTATAATCATTTTGCTGTTTTCTTGTTCATAAAAAATTTAATCGCGTTATCGATGGGGGCACACTATGATAAGTAAAACCATTTTTCCTGGTCAATATCTTCAAGGGCCAAAAGCTTTTAATTATCTTTT
>JAAZFR010000129.1 GCA_012971835.1 Erysipelotrichia bacterium | reverse complement strand
GCGACTTCAGCGCGAATAGACGTCAGTTGTTCTTCGCTTAAATTCTTTACGCGAATGTCTTCACTGATGTTACAGGCGCTTAAAATCTTTTTACTTTTCGTCTGACCGATACCATAAATATAGGTAAGGGCAATGACGACTCTTTTTTCATTTGGTATGTCTACTCCGACAATACGTGCCATAAATTTGTTACTCCTTTTTAACCTTGTCTCTGCTTGTGTTTGGGATTCTCGCAAATGACCATGACTTTGCCTTTGCGTTTGATGACCTTGCACTTATCGCAGATTGGTTTGACTGAAGGTGCTACTTTCATAAATTGTTCCTCCGTGTTATTTCTTCTTGTTAAATGTTGAAGAATTTGCGTTTTTGTATCTAAATGTGATACGACCCCGTGTTAAGTCGTAGGGTGATATTTCAACCTTTACGACATCTCCGGGAAGAATGCGAATATAATGCATGCGAATTTTTCCCGAAACGTGAGCCATGATAATCACGCCGTTTTCTAGTTTGACTTTGAATTGGGCGTTAGGCAAGGCCTCAACGACAGTTGCCTCGACTTCAATAACATCAGTTTTAGCCATTCTCGTTTCCTCCTTGTTTGAGCATGGTTAGTATTTCATAACCTGTGCTAGTGACGACGACAGTGTTTTCATAATGGCTGCATAAGCTGCCATCTTTCATCTTTACGGTCCAACCATCGTTTTTAATGATAACATCAGGTTTACCCTGAGCGACCATCGGTTCGATAGCGAGGCACATTCCTTCTTTTAATACTGGTCCGGTATTCGGTTCACCAATATTTGGAATATAGGGGTCTTCATGCAAATTTTGACCAATGCCGTGACCTGTATATTCCCGAGGGAGGGAATAACCGTTATCCTCGTTGTGCTTTTGTATCGCGTGCGAGATATCTCCTAAATGGATTCCTGGTTTAATCAAAGCTGCTGCCTTGAAGAAACTTTCTTCGGTAACGCGAACAAGTTTAGCTGCTTTCTCACTTATTCTGCCAACTGGGTAAGTACGGCAAGCATCACCGACATAACCTTTTAAGGTTGCGCCGACATCACATGAGACGATATCGCCTTCTTTTAAGATGTGATGCTTACTCGGTATCCCATGGACAAGCGTGTCATTGACGCTGACGCAGATGGCACCCTTAAAGCCGTTATAGCCAAGGAAAGTGGGATAAGCATTGTGACTTCGAATAGTTTTTTCGGCTTCATCGGCGATCGCTTGCGTGCTAATGCCCGGTCGAATGATTGCTTCTAGGTTTTCAAAGACTTTAGCAACGACCTGTCCGGCTTCGCGCATTAACGCAATTTCTCGCGGCGATTTGACGATAATCATCTATTCTTAGCCTCGATGAGCGAGATGATTTCTTTAAGCAAGACATTGAGATCTTTCGTTCCATCAAAGGAATGAAGGAGCCCACGTTTTGCATAGAAATCAAGTAAGGGTTTAGTTTGTTCATAATAGTGTCCGAGGCGAACCCTGAGGGCTTCTTCGTTGTCGTCGGCTCTTTGAATCAAAGGACCGCCACACACATCACAAACACCTTCGACTTTCGGCTTCATCGTATCGATGTGATAAGGAGTTCCGCATGCCTTGCATACGCGTCGTCCACATATGCGTCGGATGAGTTCTTTTTCATCGGCATCGATATTAACTACGATTTCAACTTCACGACCGATTTCTTTCGTGAGCGTTTCCAAAGCTTCAGCTTGAGGAATCGTTCTTGGAAAACCATCGAGAAGATAGCCTTTCTGACAATCATCTTTTGCGAGTCGCTCACGCACAATTCCGATTGTCACATCGTCAGGAACTAAATGTCCCTCATCTATATACCGCTTAGCGAGCAAACCTAGCTCAGTGCCCTGTTTCATCGCTTCGCGAAACATATCTCCAGTCGAAATATGTGGTATATCATATTTAGATATCAAGCGTTTCGCTTGTGTACCTTTTCCCGCACCAGGCGGGCCCATCAAAATAATATTCATTATCTTCGTGCTCCTTGCGAGGCCTCTTCAAAGCTTTTTCCAGCGAGAAGGCCGTCGATTTGATTGTTAATTTCAATCGCGACACCAGCCACGATGATTAAGCCTGTACCACCAATCGCCAGACTTGAACTCTCACCAAAGATACCGCTGAGAGTCAAAACGACAGGTAGGGCAGCGATGAAGGCTAATGCCATAGCGCCCATAGCTGTTACACGATTAACAACTTTTTTAACATAACGTTCGGTTTCAAGTCCGGGACGAATTCCCGGAATATAACTTCCGTTTTTTCTAAAGTTATCAGCCAGTGTTTCAGGGGCAATTTGCATATTGGCATAGAAGAAACAAAAGACAACGATTAAGAACAGATAAATTAATAAACCCCAAGGCATACCCCAGGTTGTACCATTCACACCAGGCATTTCCATCATCTCGCTATAAGAGAAGACTTTTAGCCACGCTGCATTAGTGTTTGTGCTGATGAAGCTGGCGATGACTGATGGCGCCATCAAAATTGAGCTGGCGAAGATAACAGGGATAACTCCTGAAGAGTTAAGTTTAATTGGTAAAAATGAGGCTTTGGACATCGATTGTCCTTGTCCACCACTTTTACCCGAATGCTGAACTGGTATTTTGCGCTTTGAAAGTTCTATAAAGACAACAAAGGCGATAATAAGGATAAAAGCTAAGATATAAATGCCAAATTGGAAAGAACCTTTTATAAGTTCATTTGTACCGTGACCCATATTCTGTGTCACCCATTTGCGGAAAGCGGTAGCAATTTGAATCGGAAGATTGCGGACAATACCAGCAAAAATAATGACAGAAATACCATTACCTAAACCTTTTGATGTGATTTGGTCACCAAGCCACATTGTCAACATCGCTCCAGCGAGAATAATGGTAACAATATAAGCGTAAGACCAGAAATTAAGGTCCATGTTGATCGTGATATACGAACTATTTTCCATGGTCTCGATAATGCCGTATGCTTGGACAGCACCAAGTAAGAGGGTGAGATAGCGAGTGGCCATCTCTGACTTTTTACGACCGTATTGACCTTGTTTAGTTAATTCAGTCAAGGCCGGTAAAACGTCCTCCGATAGAAGCTGAATAATAATTCCAGCGGTGATATAAGGGCTCACTCCAAGAGCAAAGATTGAAAAGTTACTAAG
>JAAZFR010000128.1 GCA_012971835.1 Erysipelotrichia bacterium | reverse complement strand
TGAGCCAGGATCAAACTCTCAAAAGTTTATTCTAGTTCAAAATTATTATCTGGTTGTATTTTTGTATTATTAAAATTGACGTTAATGTTGTTTGTACATCTGTTCAGTTTTCAAAGATCAGCTGCATGCTATACGCTAGTATAGGCCCTCTCGGGCGAATTCGCATGCTTAAATAGGTTATCATCCCTACATAGTAGTGTCAAGAACAAAAACTCTATTTTTTTACTTATTTATAAAGCTCTTCCCTAGCGCACGCCCTTACCTTTATATAAAATAGATAAAAACCATAAATAGATGATTTTCTAAAGAAAAAAGACCGAATCAATGATTCAGTCTTCATATCTTATTTAAATACTTTAGATTTCTTTTTTCCAAAGGCCGTGCAAGTTGCAATATTCATAAGCGGCTTTGGCGACTTCGCCTTCGACCAAACAGAAGGCAGCAACTGGTTCTTGACCAGGATTTAACTTTGTCCGACGGATACCAAGATTTGTTTCGAGGTGAATCCATTGAATAAAGTGTTCAGGTAGCATTGGGTGAGTAACGGAACCCACTTTAACGATGACCTTGTGACCATCAACTTTAACTTCAGGAATGTGTTTTTCAAGCGCGACATTTTCTTGTGTATCGGCTTCGACTTCTTCCATTTCTTGACCGCAGCAAATCATTGGCACGCCGCTATCGACAATCGACTCAACGAAATTGCCACAGATGGGGCACATAAAGAATTTTGACATTTTAGATACCTCTTCTTTCCTAATACTAATTTTAACGGATTATAAGTCTTGTTTGAAGTAATAAATGAATTGAAGTTCTTTATCTTCTTGTCACGCGCGAAAGAATAATGGCTATCCGCATAAACATATAGATAAAATCAACATAGATATTAAATGCGCAGTATAAGGCCAAATTATTCGTCATACTGCCTGATTCAATAATTTTGCGAATGCGCCAAATATCAAATGCGGTAATTAACATGATGGCCCCAAACGAAGCAAAGGTCACAATCCACTCAATCATGCCGCTACCAATGAACCAGTTAATTAATGAAAGAAATATCGACCCAATAAGAAGACCCATACCGACGATTAATAGACCAGATAAATTAACTTTCGAGAAATACCCTACCGCTGCCATAACACCAAAAACGACACAAGTTAGGCCAAAGGTCATACCGATAAGATACCAATCAAGCGTCAATGTCAGGGCTGAAAGCAAAATGCCCATGGCAATCGTGTATAAAGCGAAGGGGACAATCATATTTCCGCCGCGACGGAAAACACGAAAAGTAATCCAAAAAATGAGAACTATTTGCACAATTGCCGCACCGATAATTAAACCGAGATAAATGTCGCTTGCAACATCAATTGGAATAACGCTAGTAAATAGATAACTAGTTAAGAGAGCAATTCCCGCGGTAACCAAAAAGCCAATGGCAGCATAGCCAAAGATAACGCCGAGAAATCTACTTCCTTCGGTCGTTTGTACTTTTTCATATCTTTGATAATTGTACATTTGAACTCCTCCTAGATAATATTGTTAATAAGTTCTTTAAATGATTCAATGCTTAACGAAGCTCCGCCGACAAGGGCACCATCAATATCGGCGGTTGTCAAATACGCTTTGACATTATCAGGCTTAACCGAGCCGCCATAAAGAATGCGAATTTTATCTGCGACATCCCCATATTGTTTTCTGAGTAAATCACGAATATAAGAACAAATGTCTTGGGCAATTTCAACCGAAGCATTTTTCCCTGTTCCAATCGACCAAACAGGTTCGTAAGCAACGATAACTTTTTCGGCCGATTCGCTAGAAATTTCACTAAATCCGACGTCAATTTGCTGTTTTATTACTTTTTTTGTGTTTTTCTTCTCGAATTGTTCGAGTGTCTCGCCGACACAGTAAACGGGCGTCATCTCGTTGGTGAGAAGAGCCTTCATTTTCAAGTTACATTTTTCGCTTGTCTCGTTATCATAACTTCGGCGTTCCGAGTGGCCGATAATTGCCCAATTGACATTAATCTCCTTGAGCATTGCAATTGAAACCTCGCCAGTATAGGCCCCCGATGGTTTGTAATGAACATTTTGTGAGGCCACAATCATGTTCGGATTATATTTTTTGACGACAGGAAGTGAAAAATAGGCAGGAGCGACACCAATATCGATACCATGCAATTCAGCTAATGCCGATAAAGCCAAAGAACCCAAGGCAAAAACCTTAGTTTCTTCACGGGTTTTGTTCATTTTCCAGTTGCCAAGTAATAGTTTCTTTCTCATCTTGCCACCTACTTAAGGACGTCAATGCCGGGAAGATGCCCGTCATTTTCGATCATTTCTAATGAAGCTCCACCGCCAGTTGAGACATGAGAAAAGGAATTGGTATAACCAAATTCGCTAACGGCTGCAGCGGAGTCGCCACCACCGCAAACGGTGAAAGCATTTCGCAACTTATCAACCGCTTCGCAAACGGCGATAGTGCCATCGGCAAAATCCTTTTGTTCAAAAACGCCCATCGGACCATTCCAGAAGACCATTTTTGCTCTAGCGATTTCTTGCTGATAAAGTGCCGCTGTTTTCGGACCGATATCCATTCCTTCAAAACCTTCAGGAATATTTGAATCTTCAGTGATTATTTTTTGGGTCCAGCCTTCAAAGTCATCAGTCGCGATTGAATCAATCGGCAAAAGGATGCGACCATTTGCTTCTTCATAACATTTTTTTGCATACGCTAATTGTTCATCTTCGCATGGTGATTTACCAATTGAACGACCAAGAGCTTTAGCAAATGTATAAGCCATCGCACCGCCAATAAGAATTTTGTCACATTTCTTTAATAAAGAATCGATAACTTTAATTTTATCCGAGACTTTAAAACCGCCAAGAATAGCGATGTAAGGACGATCGCTTTCTTTAACTTCAACGCAACGGGTTAGATTGCGAATTTCTTTTTCGACTAAATAGCCAACGGCCACTGGCTTACCTTCAGATTTTAGAATTTCTGGAATACCATAGGTCGAGGCATGAGCGCGATGAGCGCTTCCGAAGGCGTCCATGACATAGATATCAATGTTTTCAGCCCACTTTTTGGCTAATTCGGGATCGTTTTTCTCTTCGCCCTTTTCATAACGCGTGTTTTGAACTAAAACAACCTCACCAGCTTCAATTGTGCGCATGAAAAAGTTTGTCAAATCGCCGGTTGTCTCTGGACAAAAGGCGACCGGTTTTTTAAGAATTTCCCCTAGACGAGCAGCGACTGGAGCGAGGCTGTTCTTCTTTTTTTGTGCTTCGACAACTTCCGGAGTTTCCTTGTGTTTAATCTTACCAAGGTGTGAGAGTAAAATGACTTTTGCACCATGAGAAATAAGGGCCTTGATTGTTGGCACGGCTTGCACAATGCGATTATCATCGCGAATCTGACCATCCTTTAATGGAACATTAAAGTCAACACGAACAAGAACTCGTTTCCCCTTAACATCTCCCAATTGATCTATTGTAAGCATAATAATGCCTCCTTAATTTAAACAAAAAGGTGCCTTTGATAAAAGCACCTTTGCCGAGAACTTATTTTATTCCTAAAACTTTAGCTAATTCTTTGGCAATACGCAAGTATTGGCAAGTATAGCTGTATTCGTTATCATACCAAGCGACAACCTTAACAAACTGTTGCCCTTCTGGATTTGAGAAGACGGCTGTTTGCGTCGCATCAAAGATTGAACCAGCAGTTGCGCCAATGATATCGCTACTAACGATTTCATCTTCGTTATAATCAAGAACATCCTTGAGATAGGTGTTAGCTGCTTCTTTCATAGCGGCATTAATTTCTTCAATAGTGACATTCTTTTCTAACGACAAGGAAAGGTCAATTAATGAACCATCAATGACCGGGACACGGAGAGCGCCACCTTGCAAGCGGCCCTTTAATTCCGGAATGACAAGATTAATTGCTTTAGCAGCACCAGTTGTCGTTGGAACGATGTTGGCGGCGGCGGCACGACCCCGGCGACTGTTGCCTTTTTTGACCAAGTCAAGTGTCGTTTGGTCATTGGTGTAAGCATGAATGGTCGTCATGTATCCACCTTTAATGCCAAATTTGTCAACGAGAACTTTAACGACAGGGGCTAAACAGTTTGTCGTACATGAAGCACCTGAGATAATCGTCATATCTTTTGTAAGTTTGCTTTCGTTAACACCATAGACAAAGGTTGGTGTTTCTTTATCAGCTGGGGCAGAGATGACAACACCTTTTGCTCCACCTTCAGTAATATGAACAGAGGCATCAGCTTTTCCTTTAAAACGGCCGGTGCATTCTAGAACAAGTTCAGCACCATAGTCTGACCATTTGATTAATTTAGGGTCAGGTTGACCAATGACAGGAATAACTTTACCCTTGTAAACAATTGCGTTTTTTTCAACATCGACAGTGATGTCGTTGACACCGAAACGTTTGTGAGCGGTGTCATATTTTAGAAGATAAGCTAATGAAGCCGCATCCGCTAAATCGTTAATTGCGACAACTTCAAAATCACCAGTCTCATAAGCTCTTCGAAAAGCGAGACGGCCAATTCTTCCAAATCCATTTATTGCGATCTTAATTGACATATATATGTCCTCCTTTTTTTCTACCGCGTTTATTATATAGGAAATAGTCCTTTTATTTAAGTAAAAAAGTATTGTAAGCGTTTACTAATTTTTGTGAAGAGACATCTGTAAACCATAAAACAAGCGTTTTATATGAAGGGGAATGAGGTTATTCCCTTAAATAGTGTCTCTAAATTAATTTCAAAGGCAAAGGCGATTTTTTCCAGCACTTTAAGTGATGGATTCCGCCGTCCGTTTTCTAAATCTGACAAATAGTTGCGATTTAAATTAGAACGGAAAGCCAATTCTTCTTGATTCCAACCACGACTAGTCCGAAGTTTGGCTATCTTGCGACCAAGTTGCAAATTAGTCTTCACTTCTTTCTCCACGATAACGTTTAGCAAGAATGCTCAAAGCCCGAAAAAGATGATTAATATTCGATTTAGTGACGATTTTATCTAATCTTTCACTCATTATCGATGCAAGTTCATCCATGGTCGCATCTTCGTGTTCTAAACGTATCTTTGCTAATAGACGCTGTTTTTCATTTGCAAGATTATTAACCCCTAAAATCTTATCGATAACGCGCAAGTCAGCAATTTGCTTTTTTGATGACTTCATCGTTTTGGCATAATTCGCTGTATCGAGATTTTGCAGACGATTACCAATATTGGCAAATTCACGATCAATCCGAATATTTTCGAATTCAAGAGATGAATCGGTGGCTCCCATTAAAATTAAAAAATCGGCAATTTGATCTGATTTTTTTAAATAGATAACAAAATGATCGCGCCGCTTAATAATTTTAGGATTAAAACTACCGCCCTTATACTTTTCAATTAGTTTTAAAAACCATTTTGCATAGTTTTCATCATTGACAGCAACTTCAAAATGATAATTGGAACTATGTGGACTATTAACCGAACCAGAGGCTAAAAAAGCGCCTGCTAAATATCCGCCAATCATGTCGTCATTAAAAACGATGCTCTTGGCAATTTTACCTTCGAGAAAGGATATTTCTAAATCACCCATGATATATTCGGCTTCTTGATCGATGATAATATTATAGGTTGTGCGCTTTTTAAACTTCATTGTCTTCTCGTAAGAGAAGCGAACATTAATGCCATAAATTTGTTGAATAATAAGATATATAAATTTAGCAATTTTTGCATTCTCGGTTTGTAAAAGAATCGCAACATGGCGATTCTTGATTTCCATGCGACCATTAACTTTTATGAAGGCCGCAACTAAGGAGCGTAAACGTTCTTCACTGAAGGGCTTGGTAACAATTTCTTCTTTGACTTTACGAGTAAACGAAATCGTTGGTCTCACTTTTTATATTTCCCGATATCGCGATGTAGACAAAGAGTACGATATTTGCTTTCGTATTTCTTGGTGAGATATTCGGCGATGACAACCGAACGATGCTGACCACCGCTACAGCCAATACCGACAACAAAAAAGTTACGATCCTCTTCTTTGACTTTGGCAAGATAATAATTAAGATACTTTTCGATATTTCTTATTAATTCTTGGGCTTCCTTATCTTCCAGAACAAATTTTTTGACTGGATCATCAAGACCTGTCATATCCTTCAATTCACTAATCCAATATGGATTGGGGACGATTCTTGTATCAAAGACCATTTCCACATCAAAAGGAATTCCATGTTTAAAGCCGAATGACACAAAGCTAATCGTCAAGTCTCCACTTTCCATGCCACGAATATTTGTGAAAATAAACTTCCGTAACTCAGTCGCCGTTTTTCCGGATGTGTCGACATACATATCGACATCTTTTTGTAATTTATCCATTAAGATTCGATCGCGAGCAATAGAATCTGCAAGCGAAAGACCATGAGCCTGAGCTGGATGAATGTGACGAGTTAAACGAAAGCGTGTTAAGAGTTCGGCCTCTGAAGCATCAAGGGCTAAAAAGGTGACTCTAAAGTTTGCGTTTTCCCGAGCTTTAGTGGCAGCTTTAAGCGCTTCGTCAATCGCCATAACAACAACTGTACGGCGGAAACGAACCATATCATCCTCAAAGGCTCTAAACAATTTGGGAATAACAGAAAAAGGAACGTTTTCAACGATATAGTAATCCATTTCTTCAAAGGCTCGAACAGCCGTTGATTTTCCGGCGCCAGACACTCCAGTTAAAATAATTAATTCAATCATAAAATACCTTCTAACTCATATCATAACATAACATGTTACAAAAAATAGGTCTTTTCACAGCAAAAAGTTAAGGGAACAAATGATAAATATCGACTAAAAAGCATTGATAAAAGGCTATTTTCTAACTTTGATGTAGCGAATCGCTGTCGCCGCAGCAATGCAACCATCACCAGCCGCCGTCACAAGCTGCCGCAGCTTTTTGTCAATTGTGTCGCCAGCGGCTAGAAGACCTGGAACGTTCGTCTCCATATCCTTGCTGACAACTAAGTAGCCATTCCTTGTTTCAACTTTAAGATTAGCAAGGAATTCAGTTAATGTTTTTTGTCCGATATAGGGAAAAACAGCACTGACTTTGATTTCCTGCTCATTGTTTGTTTCTAAGTTGCTGACCAAGATGCTTTCAACATGGTCAGTGCCTTTAATCGACAAGACGTCGCTAAAAGCGAGAATATCAATATTTGGTCTCTTTATTGCATTAGGAAGTTTGCTCGATTCAATATCCTCAAGACGAACTTTGCTGATGAGGTAAACTTTTTTAGCAATTCCCGAAAGGTAAATAGCTTCGTCAAGAGCCGTATCAAGATAGCCAACAACTGCAACTTCTTTGTTGCGGTAAAGCGGACCGTCGCATGTCGCACAATAAGAAACACCACGGTTTAGAAATTGTTTTTCACCAGGAATACCTAACTGCTTTTCAATTGTTCCAGTAGCAATTATAACGACTTTTGCTTCAATAAAATGCTCTTCGGTTTGAACAAGAAACAATCCATTGTCTTGTTTGGTAACGTTTAAAACATTACCGTATTCAAGTTCAACTCCATTTTTTTCGGCTTGTTCCATTAGTTTATACGCCAATTCAGGTCCGCTGATAGCTTCAAAACCAGGGTAATTATATATATCGCCAAGTTTGGCGAGCTTACCACCAAAAACGTTACGATCAATCGCGATAACGCTTAGATTGCTTCGTTTTACATATAAACCGGCAGTAATTCCCGCGATTCCACCACCAATAATCGCCACATCGATTTGCTTATTCATCATTAATCACCTCAATAAAATTATGAAACGAATCAATATAATAGTCAGCCTTTACTTCTGATGGGATGTCGCGCGGTGTCCATGTGACCAAAGCGATATCAACACCGGCATTGCGCGCTGTCAAATAATCAGTTAAGGTATCACCGACAAATAAAACCTCTTTCTTGCTATTGATGCCAAAGAAATTCATCGCCTTGAAAATGCCTTCAGGATTAGGTTTTGGCATTTTAACATCATCATGAGCAATTAATAAATCAAAAATACCTTCAAGTTTCATCAAGCTAATTGTGTATTCCGAAGGATAGCGATGTTTCGAAGTGACGATTCCTGCCTTGATTCCCCGCTCATGAAGTTGTTCAACTAATTCGCGAACAAAAGGAAAGGGTTTTACATGCTTTTTATAATTTGGAAGCGAGAGGCGTCGAAATTCGTCAAAGGCGAATTGAGGATCAAGATGAGGAAATTCGCGTTTTAAAGTATCAAAGATAGGCGGACCGGAAAAAGTGAGCATATGATCAATCGTCGCTTGATAATCAGGGCGATATAAGCGATATAGTTCGATGAAAGTAGCGACAAGCATGCCGTCTGTATCGGCAATTGTGCCATCCATATCAAAAAGGACAATTTTATACATATTTAAACTGTCTCATAATTTCTCGGCTCGAGATTCTTCTTTTTACGAATGTAATCATAAACGTGAAAAACAATAATACCAATCACGCCTACGCCGATTAGTAAGAAGGAAGAAATCCAAGATTCACCGTATTCAAAGTTACCATCGCGCAGTGGTTCCATGATTGCTCGAGTTGCACCATACCAAATTAGATAACCCATTGAAAGATCACCAAGCGATATCCATTTTCTTAGCCCTTTGCCCACGCCATAAGTAATGACAAAATAGCCGAGAATGTTTGTCACTGATTCAATTAAGAAAAGAGGAAGATATATATATCCAGCAGCGGCGTGTCCACTTGTTGAACTATAAGCCAAATTATTCGTAAGAATAGAAGGTAAGAAACTCCATGCTGAAGCAAGGACTTGATTACCATGAACTTCGATGTTAAAAAAGTTGCCCCAACGGCCAATCGCTTGTGCGATCAGAATCGCTGGAACAATAACATCCATCGCCCAGCGAATATTGATGTATTTGCGACGAACCATTAAAAAGGTTACTCCGACAATAATGCCAAGAATTGCTCCTCCCATAATAGCCAAGCCGCCATCCCAAACTTGTAAAACAGCAAGAAAATCGTTGGCGTAGCGATCGAATTCCAACACATAGCAATACCATAATCTCGCACCGACAAGTCCGGCTGGAAAGGCGATATAAAATGTCGTGTCGAGAATGCCATGACGTTTAAACTTTTTAAAGAAGAAATGATCAGCGACGAAATAAACAATAATGGCACCACTAACGATTAAGATCCCATAAAAAGTGACAGCAAATCGAGCCGTGTGATTAAAAGGATCGACAAAACCATCGGTAAGAGAAATACGATTAGCTAAAGGATACACCAAATGAGCTGCTATTCCTTCACTAGCAAGTGCTAAGAAGATAATAATAACTGGGATTGAGATGTACATGAAAAGGCGAACAAATTTAAGAGTTATTTTTTCAAGAGTTGGCTTATAAAAATTTAAACCAAAAGTTGCATACATTGTAGAAAGACCAAGACCGAAGAAAAAACTTCCAATCAAAGACATAGCGTATTGACCGCCCGTCAGCGTCCACCCTTTGCCAAGAATTAAACCAAGCATCGCTAATAAAGAAAAAAGACTAGCCGCGCCAATCGCGCCTACTAATTTGAATAGTTCGTCTTTTAACAAAACTATTTGTTGTTCGTTTTTAACGATTTTCTTGAGGGTTAAATGTAAAAAAACAAAAGATGCAAGAACGAGAATTAAACCAATGTAACCGAGTGCTTTCATAATAATTACCTGTTTGAAAGAATATCACTATAAGCGCTATTCAACAACCTTCTTTTCACTACCTTTTAAAATATTTTTTAAATATTGCCCAGTATAAGAGTCGGGACATGCGGCAATATCCTCTGGCGTTCCTTTGGCTAAAATACGACCGCCGGCATCACCGCCATCTTTACCAATATCGATGAT